>JALZAH010000216.1 GCA_030948425.1 Actinomycetota bacterium | reverse complement strand
GGACCGTGGTCTACTACGCCTTCACATTCGTCAGCGGTCCCCATCCGCCATTCTCGTGGGTGACCCTCGGTGAGGACATGGTCAATGGCAACGCCGAATACCACCTGTACTTCCTTCTCGTCTCCATGCAGCTGTACCTGGTCTTCCCGGCCCTGATGCGCTTCGTCCGGGCCACCGCCCATCGGGCGCCCACCGTCTTGATGGTCGTCGGATCAATCAATGTGGCTTGGCTGGTCGGTCTGCAATGGTTCAGCGGTCCGAGCGGATTGGGGGGGTTCCTCTGGACGCATGCCTACGAGTTGCTTCCCACCTATGCGATCTATGTCCTCGCCGGCTGCTATGCCGCGGTGCACCTCGAGAAGCTTCTCTCACTCCTGCGGGCCAACCGGCGCCGGGTGTTCGTCTGGTCCCTCGGCGGCCTGGCCTTCACCGAGTTGGCCTACATCGTCCAGACGGCGTGGATGGATCCCCGTAGCGCCAACAACCCACTGCAACCGGTGATGATTGTGTGCTCGGCGAGCGTTGTGGCCCTCCTCGTTCTCGTCGGCGATGCCTGGTCCCGAGGACCCCGTCGCGGGCTGGCCGCTATCCGGCGGGGCTCGGACATCTCCTTCGGTGTCTATCTCCTCCACCCGGTGGTCCTCACCTTGTTGTGCAACGCCGGCCTGGGCAACAACGTCGGCCACCTCTCGTCGGTCGCCGCCACCGCCCTGGCCGTACCCGGGACGGCTCTCGGCGCCGTCGGCCTGTGCCTGATCCTCCGCCGCTCACCGCTCGCCCTTCCTCTGATCGGCCGAGCATGGGCTCGACCCGATCCTCACGCCCGACCGCTGAGGGATCGCCTTGTTGCGCTCCTGCCGGAGCCGGTGTCGTCGGCGCGCACCGACCCCGGGCCGTGGATGCCGGCTGGCAGCTCCCGACTGCCTCCGGGCGACCGCCCTAATCTTCAGACATCGCTCAGGAGCCACTGATGTCCCCTTCAGCTTCGTTCGCTACAACGTCGTCATGACTGACCGGCTCTGCACATCAACGGCACCAGGCGCAGTGAGCGACCTTCTCGACGCCCGGGCCAGGGCCACGCCCCACCGGGTGGCCTTCATCGAGGGGGCAACGGGGATGGCGCTCACCTGGACCGACCTCGTCGACGAGGTCGGTCGCTGGCGTGGAGCGGCCGAGCGTCTCGACGGCGGTCGAGTCGGCCTGGTCATCGGTGATCCCCTCACCATGGTCGCCTCCTACTTGGCGGCCCTGGCCACCGGGGTCACCGTCGCCCCCCTCAACCCGGCCATCACCCCCCACGAGCTGGCCGACCAGGATCGGATGCTCGGCCTCTCCGGCCTGATTACCGACGCCGACCCGCGATCGGCCCGGGCCATCCTGCCGAGCACGTCGGTGTGGACGACCGGCGCCGAGGGTCTGGCGTTGGTCGACGCTGCGGCTCCGAGCGACAGCCCCAAGCACCATCGTCCGGCTCCCCTGGCCGGCGGGGCCGCCCTGGTCCTGGCCAGCTCGGGTACGACCGGGACGCCGAAGATCATTCCGCTGTCGGAGACGAACCTCCTCCACACCGCCTCGGCCCTGGCGACCGACCATGGTTTCAACGCCGCCGACCGCGGCTACTGCCCGCTACCTCTGTTCCACATCAACGCCCTCGTGGTGGGAGCGCTCTCCGCCGTGGTCTCCGGTGCCAGCCTGGTCGTGGACCGGAAGTTCTCGGCTCGAGGTTTCTGGACGCGGGTGGAGAACTTCGGTGTCACGTGGCTGAACCTGGTCCCCGCCATCATCGCGGTCCTCTCGGAGCGCCCGGGCCCGCCGGCACGGGTGGCCGAACGGGTCACCTTCGCTCGCTCTGCCTCCGCCCCACTGCCCCTGGCCACCCGCCAGCGCTTCGAAGCACGTTGTGGTGTCGGCGTGATCGAGACCTACGGGATGACCGAGGCGGCCAGTCAGATCGCTGCCAATCCCAAGGAACCGGATCAGCGCAAGGTGGGTTCGGTCGGTCGGGCCGTCGGGGTGGACCTGCGCATCGTCGACCGTGACCGGGTGCCGTTGCCACCGGATACGGTCGGGCAGGTGGAGATCCGCGGCGCCAACGTGGTCAGCTGCTACTGGGAGCCGGCGGGAGCGTCGCCGCCGTACCGTTCGGCGGTGGACGAGGACGGGTGGCTGTCCACCGGTGACCTGGGCAAGCTCGACGATGACGACTACCTGAGCCTCGTTGGTCGAAGTGACGACGTGATCAACCGGGGCGGGGAGAAGCTCTACCCGCGCGAGATCGAAGAGGTCCTGCTCGGTGATCCGGCGGTGAGCGCCGCCGCCGTCGTCGGGCGTCCACACCCAACGGTGGGGGAGGAGCCGGTGGCCTTCGTGATCATGGCGCCCGGTAGCGGCAAAGATGACGTTGCTCTGGCGGTCGCCTTGACACAGCGATGTGAGCGCAACCTGAGTCAGTTCAAGCGCCCGGCGTCGATCACCGTGGCCGAGCAGCTGCCGTCCGGACCGACCGGTAAAATTCGCCATTCCGAGCTTCGCCGCGCCGTGGCGGCGACCATCGACACGGCGTGATGGCGATGGTGGGAACGTGGGCGCCGTGACCGCCGGAGCTGGCGCCGGTGGCGCTCCTTCCGTCACGTTGGTCGCAGGGCCACCCGACGAGCGCCGACACCTCGACCATGGCGGAGCGGAGAAGGCTGACGCCGCCCCGGCGCGCCCGGCGCGCCACCTCCACGATGTCGACGTGGTGCGCTTCACCACCGTCCTCGGTGTGCTCTGCGTCCACGCCACGTCGCTGATGCTGCCGAGCACCGAGGCGTCGGGGGTGGCGCTGGCCGTGCTCCACGTGACCCGGGAGGTCTTCCTCTTCCTCAGCGCGTTCGTGCTGGCTTACAGCACCCGGCTCCCGTTGGTGGCCCGCTCGTTCTGGCGGCGCCGGTTCCCGCTGGTGGCTGCTCCCTACGTTGTCTGGAGCGCCATCTACGTACTTGCCGACGGCGACCTCGGCTCGCCGGTGTCCGTCATGGCCCGTTTCTGTCGTGACCTGCTCAGCGGGGCAGCGCGCTTCCATCTGTACTTCTTGATCCTCACCTTCCAGCTCTACGTGGTCTTCCCCTGGGTCCGGGCCTGGCTGGTCCGTCGTAGCCGTCACGGGCGCATCCTGGTCGCCGCCCTGCTCTGGCAGGTGGCTTTCGCTGCCGCCATCCACTACCGCCTCGACCTGCCTGCACCCATCTCCACCTGGTTGCAGCACCCGGGCACCTGGTTGCCGAGCTACGTGCTCTATGTGGTGGGCGGGATCCTGGCTGCCCTCCACTTCGACAGGGTCCGCGCTGAGGTCCGACGGCACCGCCGCCTGATCGGCCTCGGCACCCTTGTCGTGTTCGGGTGGGGCATCATCAGCTACGAGCTCGACATCAAGATCGGCCATGTCAGCCCCCTGCACGCCGGCGAAGTGTTTGCGCCCGCTGTCGTGGTCGAGAGCGTGGCCGCCATCGCCGGTCAGTTCGCCCTCGGTCTGTGGATCGCCGAACGGGCTGGTCCACGCGCTTTGCGCCTCCTACGCACCAGCTCTGATGTGTCCTTCGGTGTCTACCTGGCCCATCCCCTCCTCTATCAGGGTTTCTTGGCCGCCTTGGCCGGTCTCGGGCTGCACCGGGGTCTCGGGGGACTGCCCACCGGTGTGGGTCTGGCCCTCGTGCTCGTCGTCGTCGCTCCCTCCGCCTATGCCATCACCGCAGTAGGCGTGTGGTTGCTGCGCCGCACACCTCTGAGCATGATCCTCACCGGACGCCGTGCCCGGGGCCCCAAACCGCAGACGCTCAGGAGTCCCCGTCTACCAGAAGTCGCACCGGGAGGGTCGACGCTGGCCCCGGCGGCCGTCCCGCCGGTGGCCCTGAACGCGCCGGGATCCTCTGTCTCGCGCCTGCAGAACCCGGTCATCTGAGCGTCGACGCTGCGCCGGACTCTGGCCAGCTCGTCGCACAAGACCAATTCAGAAAGGACGCCCTGTGCTGTGCGCCTCGCTTGAGCTACCCGACCGGACATCGAAACCGCGTCGCCAAGGTCTCACCATGGTGATCGATGCGGGACTGCCGACCGGTGCGTTCGATGACGCCGTGACGTCGACCGCCGCGTACATCGACCTGGTCAAGTTCGGGTGGGGTACGGCTCTGGTGACTGCGGAGCTGCATCGCAAGATCGACAGC
>JALZAH010000208.1 GCA_030948425.1 Actinomycetota bacterium | reverse complement strand
TTCTTCACCGCCTTCGAGGGCATGGAGCAGGGTTTTCGGGACCGGGCCGCCAGGATGGAGAAGCTGCTGGCCGAGGACTCCACGGCGTTCGTTGTCGTCGCTGCGCCCCGCCGTGACGCCGTCGACGAGGCCACGTTCTTCGCCGACCGTCTACGGGAGATGAACATGCCGGTAGCCGCCCTGGTCATCAACCGGGTGCTTCCCCGCTTCGGTGCCGTTCCCGACCAGCATGGCGAGCCGGGGCCCCTGACCGATCTGATCACCAACCTCATCGAGCTCGATGGGGTCGCCCGACGGGAGGAGCTCCACATCGCCTCCCTGGCCGAGCGGCTTCCGTCGACGCCGGTCATCCGGGTCCCCATGCTGGTCAGCGAGGTCCACGACATGGCCGGGCTCAGCGAGGTCGGCGAATCCCTCCTCGAAGGCGACTAGAGGACCGCCTTCCAGCGCCTCGCCACTGGCGGGGCGTCAGGCCTGACTTGCGGCCTCAAGCCTGACCTTCCTCCCCGGGATCCTCTTCGGTGGTGAACGACGCGGCCGCCTCCTCGATGGTGTCGGCCACGGTGACGATCCGGTCGAAGCCGGTGGTGCGCAGCAGACGCACCAGTGTCGGCCGGTTGCAGGCGACGGCAACATCGCCTCCCAGCTCCCGGGCCCGGCGGATGCCGCCGATGAGAGCACCGAGGCCTGCTGAGTCGACAAAGGGCACGCCGGACATGTCGATCAACAGGCGGTGGCTGGAGGCCATCTCGGCCAGGGACTGGCGAAACTTGCTGACGGTGAACGCGTCGAGCTCGCCGACAGGTCGACAGATGGTATAGCCCTCCGGTGTCTGATCTTGCGTGATGTCGAGCACAGGACCTCCTGGACCTCCCAACAGCGAGGCTCGTCAGGGATGGTACCCACGATGGGCCCGGAGGTACCCTCCCCCGGTGACCGACATCCTGATCGCCAGCGACGCCGCCTCCATCTTCGAGGACCTCCGCGCCGTCACAGACGGCCCGGATACCACCGTTCGCTGGGTCCGGGAGGGCCCTGACGTACGCACCTCGCTCAATCACAAACCAGCGGATCTGGCCATCGTCGACATGCAGATCGGAACCATGGGTGGCGTGGCCGTCGCTCTCGACCTGCGCTTGGAGATCGATGCCGGACGACTCGAGCCCGTACCCGTGATCCTGGTCCTCGATCGCCGTGCCGACGTGTTCCTGGCCCGGCGCAGTGGCGTGACGGGCTGGCTGGTCAAACCCCTCGATCCTCTGCGGGTCCGCCGGGCCGTACGGGCCGTCCTGGCTGGGGAGACATGGTTCGATACCAGCTATGCCCCCGACCCCGTTGCCGTGCCCTTCGGGTCGGATAGCATCGACCTCTCCGGGAAGTAGCGCAGCTTGGTTAGCGCGCAGCGTTCGGGACGCTGAGGCCGCGGGTTCAAATCCCGCCTTCCCGACCACGCAACCGCTGTCCAGGCTCGTTGTCATCGTCGATGACACAGCATGGTGGCTGTGCTCGACCGCTCCTTCGGGCACCGGCTGCGCATGGTGTGGACGTCATGGGTATCGTCAGGTCATGACCGATGTGGGACCGTCTCCCGACCGACTGCGGCGCTAGCCTCAGCGTGCGCCCTCAGCTGGGGGCGTGGGGGGCGGGTCCTCGGCGGTGATCTGCTGAGCGCTGATGCGCCGAGCGAGGTTGACGGCATGGTCGCCGAGGCGCTCATAGAAGCGCGCCAGCAGGGTGACTTGGGCGGCGGTCGCCGTGTCCATGGTTCCCAGGGCCACCTCACCGGTCAGTCGTTTGTGGAGCACGTCGATCTCTTCGTCCGCTTCGTCCAAAGGGATGGCCTGGTGAGAGCGGTCGCTGTACGCCCCGGCCACGGTCTGCCACATCTCGAGGCCGACCTCGGTCATGCGTTGGACGATCCCCCGCGACAACGGCGTCATCGCCTCTCCCAAGCCGGTGAGCGCTCGCTGAGCCACGTGTTCGGCAAGGTCGGCACTGCGTTCGAGCTCCGGGAGGATCAGCAAGGTGGCGACGAGGCGGCGCAACCCCACCGGCTCCGCGTCCCGAGCGTCGATCATCTCCCAGACCAGCACCTCCGCCCGTCCCACCATGGTGTCGATGGACTCGTCGCGCTCAATGACCATCTGGGCGATCCGGACATCACCGGCAAGCAGGGCGTGCGTTGCCCCGGCGAGAGCCTCAGAGACCAGAGCGAACAATTGGGTGACCAGCCGGTCGACGGCGTCATTGCCGGGTTCGGCGTCATCCATTTCCACCAAGCTACCGCGTGGCCGCCACCACTGAACGCATACCTTTCGCTGTCCGTTTACCTCCCGTTTACCAGAAAGCTGTCCGGACGACTGCGCCGTTTCACCGGACTGTCATCCGTGGTTCATACGATCCGCACCGTCGTTCCCAGCTCGTCTCCCCCCGGGGAGTCGTCCCCGGGCTCGGTGTCCGAGGCGCTCGACAACGCCGCCCTGAACCGGTTCCACTACCGGGGCCGCTCTCACTGCGGGGATGGGTTTTTTCACTGACGCCTACGATCTGTTCGTCGTCGGGGCCGTCCTGGTCATCCTCAAGGACCAGTGGCACCTGAGCCCCTCCAACGCCAGCCTGGTGAGTGCCGCCGCACTGGGCGCCGCTTTCTTCGGGGCCGTCACCTTCGGGCGCATCGCTGATCTGTTCGGTCGCAAACGCATCTACGGGCTCGAAGCGGCGATCATGGTGGTGGGTGCGCTGGGTTCCGCCTTTGCTCCCAGCCTCGTCTGGCTGATCCTGTTCCGAGTGATCATCGGCATCGGCATCGGAGGTGACTATCCGGTCTCGGCGGTCATCATGAGTGAGTACGCCAATGTCAAGGACAGGGGTCGACTGATCGGCATGGTCTTCTCCATGCAAGCCGCCGGGCTGGTCATCGGCCCTCTCACCGGGATCGTCCTCGTCGCCCTCGGCTTCTCCCACGACACGGTCTGGCGGGCCCTGTTCGGACTGGGCGCCGTTCCTGCCGCAGCTGTCATCTACCTGCGCCGCACCCTGCCCGAGTCGCCCCGCTACCATGCCAGCGTCCAGGGCCAAGCGGCTGTTGCAGCCGAGCAACTCTCGGCCCTCTTCACCATGGATCGCATCGGTCATCGCCGACTCCAGATCATCGGTTTCACCGTCATGGGTGCCTGCTTTGCGGCGATCGCCGTCGTCCCCCAGATCAGTGCTGCGGTTGTCCCGTTCATGGTCGTCTACGGGGTCAGCTACTTCTTCGCCGAGTTCGGCCCGAACACCACGACCTTCGTACTCTCCGCAGAGCTGTTTCCTGCCAGCATCCGTACCACCGGGCAACCCGAAGGGAGCGTGCCCGGTGCACAGGGCGGTGAACGCCAGCAGAGAGTCCAGCACGGAGTGGAACAGGTGCACGCCAGCCAGCAGAAAAGCGATGGCTACGGAAGCCACCAGCTTGGGGAGCATGTCATCGGTGCCGTTGTGCATCCGGGTCAGCAGCGTGATGGCTCCCCCGGCCAGCGCCGCCAAGCAGAACGAGTGCAGGTTGATCCCGGCGTTGATGTAGCTGGCGGCTGTGGCGTTGGCCGTCGCCCGCAGCTCCGGGAAGGCCTGGTCGACGATGACGGCCAGCAGCAGGCCCCCGGCCAGGTTCCCGATCAACGTCCCCGCCCAGAACCGCAGCAGATGGCGCAGTCGGGCCTCCCCGGCGGCGACGACGGTCACCGGTACCAAGAAGCCCTCGGTGAACAGCTCACTGTGACCGAGGAGGAGGGCAATGAAGCCGATGGAGAAGGCCACGCCGCCGAGCAGCTTCGAGCCGGTCATCATCTCCACGTAGAGCAGCGCCAGGACCCCGAAACCGACCTCGATCCCGCCGACCGCGCCTGTGGACAGCAGGTCCATCCACGGGCGCCGGGTCCGAGCACGACCCTGGTTTATGATCCGATCGAAGCTCTCTTCGACGTCGACCTCACGATGTCCGCTTGACGACGGGTCAGCCGGCGGCGCCACGGTGGTCTCTTGTTGCGCAAAGTCGCTGATGGTCATGAAGGGCCAGTCTTACCCGGGCAACTGCAGACCCACGCCCACTGTGACCAATGACGCAGCCGAGCCGCTACGGCGGGGGCAGCGGCGTCGGGATCGGGTCCGCCCGTGTCGCTCAGGCCGGGCTGGCGGTACCCATGAGAGCCAGAGGTGAGGACGTCTGCGACGGGATGGCGACCATGGCCTCGTCGCCCGACCCGTCACCACCCGCAGCGCGCACCAGTGCCTGACCGGCGACCGAGGCCGCGGTGGCCACGGCGGAGGATCCGATCGCCACGCTCCAGGCCAGCGGTCCCATCGGCGTGCAGCCGAAGAACTGACTGAGCCCCGGTGTCTGGACGATGGTGCCGAGCAGCGCTGCGGAACCCAAGCCGGCGAGCAACACCAGGGGATCGCCGCGCCCGATGACGATGGTCTGACCCAGTTGACTGCCGACGAGTCCCACCAAGGCGATGGTGCTGGCCCGGCGCCGCCGTCCCGTCAGGCTGGCTGTCCCCCACGCCAGCCCGGCCCCCAGGGCGGTGCTGGCCGCCCGTACGGCGATGGCACTCTCCAGGCTCCGTCCCAGGGATGCATCCGGGCCTTCGCGGAACAATGCCTCGGGCGTCGAGGTGCGAGGCGGTCGGAGGGCGATGGCCAGAGCCGGAGCCACGTCGGTGAGCAGGTTGACGACGAGCAGCTGACGGGCGGAGAGTGGCGCCCGTCCGGTGATGGCCGTTGCCCCCACGGTGAAGACGACCTCACCCACGTTGCCGCCCAGGAGGATGGCCAGGGCCTCCCGCAGCGACGCCCACATGGCCCGGCCTTCGATGATGGCGTCGACGATGGTCTCGATCCGCTCGTCGGTGACCACCAGGTCGGCGGCTCGTCGAGCGGCAGGCGTGGCGTGGTCACCGAGGGCGATCCCCACATCGGCCAGTCGGATGGCCGGGGCGTCATTGGCGCCGTCACCGGTCATGGCCACCGGCTCACCCCGTCGTTGCAGGGCCACGACGACGCGGACCTTGTCGGCCGGGGTGACACGGGCGAACACCGAGATGTCGTCGATGATCCCTCCGAGCTCGGTGTCGGTCATCGCCGACAGCTCGGTGCCGGTCACGACTCGCTTGCCGTTGAGGATGCCCAGCTCGGCAGCTATGCCCTGCGCCGTTGAGGGGTGGTCGCCGGTGACCATGAGCACGCTGACCCCGGCGAGGTTGAGATCGCGGACGGCTCGGGCGGCGGTAGCCCTGACCGGATCGGACAGGATCAGAAAGCCGAGCAGCGTCAGGTCGGTGATGTCTTCGTCACCGAGGGAGTCAGCCGGCGCCACGCACGCTTCGGCGACGGCCAGGATCCGCAGGCCCTGGCGGGCCAGGCGCTCCACCTCACCGTCGAGACGGCGCCGAACCTTGACGTCCACGGTGACCTGGCCCCTCTGACTGCGCCACCGGGCACAGCGGGGGAGGACGGTCTCCGGCGCTCCCTTGACGCTGAGCAGGTGCCCTTCGGCGGTGGTACCGACGACGGAGTGGTAGCCCCGGGCCGGCTCAAAGGGGAGCTCACGCTCTCGGCGCCATCCGGGAGCCCCGTGCTCGGTGCCGACAGCGCAGCGTTCTGCCCCCTGCACCACGGCACGGTCGGTGAGATGAGGGAGAGGGGCGCTCGGATCGGCCGGCGGGGAGGCCCGCAGGCCGGCGGCGACGACGCGCGACGCCCAATCGGGGCAACGATCGTCGACGTCCACCTCGCTCGTACCGTCCGAGGCGCCCCGCAGACGGATGCGCCCCTCGGTCAGGGTTCCGGTCTTGTCGGTGCAGAGGACCCGGACCCGCCCGAGCGCTTCGATGGCGCGAGGGTTGCGCACCAGGGCCTGGCGTCTGGAGAGGCGTCGGGCGGACGCCAGCTGAGCCATGGTGGCCAGCACGGGGAGGCCCTCGGGGACGGCGGCGACGGCGAGGGCGACCGCCGAACCCATGGACTGGTTGAGGGTCCGGCCCCGCAACAGCCCAAGCCCGAGCACCGAAGCGCCCCCGGCGGCCGACAGCGGAAGGATGAGCGAGGTCAGGGTCCTCAGTCGAGCTTCGACGCCGCCGCTGAGTGTGGCCTGGGCGAGCTCGCCAACCATGGTGTTGGCCACCGTGGCATCGCCGATGGCCACCACGACGGCGGTCGCCTCCCCGGCAGCGATCGTGGTGCCGTCGTAGAGCATCGAGGTCCGCTCACCAAGCACGGCGGAGAAGGTCGGCGCCGGGTCCTTGGTGACCGTCTCGGACTCCCCGGTCAGCGACGATTCGTCGACCTCGAGAGCGTCAGCTACCACGAGTCGGCAGTCCGCCGGTACTGCGTCGCCGGCCCGCAGGACGACCACGTCGCCGGCGACGAGGTCTTCGGAGGACTCTTGGGCCGCGTGCCCCTTGCGCAGCACGGCAACCCAGGTCTGCGAGGCGACGCTGAGAGACACGATGGCCCGCTCGGCCGCGAAGCGCTGGGCGCCGCCGATCACGGCGTTGAGCGCGCTCACGCCCGCCACGATGCCGGCATCGGCCGGGGATCCGACGGCGGCAGAGGCCACCGCGCCGCCGGCCAGGATGGGCGTCAGGGGGTTGGCCAGCTCGGCGAGGACGCTGCGCCGCAGTGAGGGTTCGGGGGCCTGCACACCGGAGTCGGGGCGGCGACGCTGCGCGGACTCCTCAGCGCTGAGGCCCTGGCGTGATGACCCCAGGCGTTCGAAGACGTCTTCGGTGGACATCTCGTGCCAGCGCGTCGGGTCGCCCGCCATCCGGCCACCGTGGCGGCGGAGGTAGCCAACGGCGCGAATCCCGTTGACCATGGCCACCAGAGCGGCCAGGTTGACGGCGCTGGTGGCCCGACCGGCCGCACGCCGGGGCGGGCCCGTGAGCGACAGCAGCGCACCCACGCCTGAGCCGACGGCACTCAGGGCCACGCCCTGGCGGCTGACTTCGCGCGCCGATCCGATGGCATCGAAAACGAACGCCACGTCCTCGATCTCGTTGAGCAGGATGTCACCTGACCACGTCGCCCCGTCCAGGCTCGGCAGTTCCAGGCCGACGTCGGCGGCTCGCAGGCCGGCGGCCGTGACCGCACCTCCAGGAGCGACGAGGGTGACCACGCAACCGTCGTGCTGCAAACCCCTGATCGTTGCCCCCAGGCCCTCTTCGCCGGGCAGGACCAGGTCGACGTCGGCGCCTCGCGGCTCATGGTCCTCAGAAGCGGCCATGACGATCATGTGACCCTGCTGGCGGGCCATGCGTATGAGCTCGATCACCGGCGACGATCGCTCATCGTCGCAGCCCACGACGGCGACCGGGCGGCCGGCGTTGCGCAGCACCAGGACGGTTCCGGACCGGCCCCGCACGCCCCGCAAGGCCACCCGCCGCCTCTCGGCGGCGTCGGGGGGACCGAGGCTCCAACGGCCTCGTCGCACCGGCGTGGTCGGCGAGAGGGGATCGAACAACAAGCTGAGGTGGCGGTGCGCCGCCAGGGCATCGGCATCCTCCAGCAGGCCGACATCGCTGATGGCGGAACGGCCGGTGGTCAACAGCGATCCATCGATGACGACGGTGTCCACACGATCGAGACGACGCAGCGACTCGACGTTGAGCACCAGGAGATCCCTGGCCACCAGGCTCCGGTCCAGGTGGGCGGCGAAGGCCTCCCGGCCGAGACGGGCGGCCTTGGGGATGGCGGCGAGCACCACAGCTGCCGCCCTTCGAGGGCTTCGGGTGCCGGCAAACGTTGCCGCTCCCATACCGACCCCGGCGAGCGTGGCTCGGTCGCTGTAGACCTCGACGGGTCCGTCGGGCACCCGCATGGGACGGTCGGCGAAGGACCAGGGCAGCGGGGCCGGGAGGACGGCGGGTCCCGGTGCCTCCGCCCACCGACGTCCTTCCGCCCGCTCGAAGGCCTGACGGCGCGCTGCGGTCTCCAACAACAGGTTCACCCGGTGGGTGCCGTCAGCGAGCAGGCCCAGTGGGCCCTGGGACAGGCTCTGGCCGACGGCGTTGGCGATGGCCAGACCCAGGTCGGTGGTCGGTGTCCCCAGGTGCGACTCGAGGAAGTGACGGATCCGTGGCTCGTTGTCGACGACGGTCACCACCGAAGCCGCCTCGACCGGGAGGGGGGTGGCCCGCAGCACCCGTCCGACGACGCCCAGACCGAGGCCGGCGACGTCGGCGCCCAGAGCCAGGGCGTGGCGAACGAGGGGCTCACGATCGCCGGGATGCTCGGGGGCATCGAGGGGGAACCGGTACGCGCCCACGCCCAACGTGACTTCCACGACCTCGATGGCCTCGACCAGCTGTTGGGGACTCACTGCGGCGCCGGCCACCACCACCCGATGCAGAACGCGGTCGGTCTGGGCCCACTCGACCCCAGGGACGTCGGCCAGGGCCCGCTCCACCGTGGTGGCCACACCAGCCGCCTCAGGACCGTTGAGCCCCCTGACCTCGATGTGCACCCGTTCTTCCCCGGCCCACAGCCGCCGGCGGGAACGGCCGGGGTAGCTCAGGCGATCCCCGACTCGGTTGACCAGGGTCACCGATGCCGCCCGCCGCGGTGTAGGCCACGCCCTCGAGGCTCAGGCAGGAATCCGCCGGTCGAGCGGGACGGCTTCCCACCGTGGCCAGGCCGGCTGGGCGGCTCGGGCCGGTACCCGCCGTTGTGTCCGGGTGGGAATGGCGGCAGGCGACAATCCGATCCGGCCAACGGCAGCCGACATGACGTCGGCCGCCAGCTCGCAGACGAAGGTGACCCGCTGCTCGTGTCGCAGACACGAGGTGGCCGACGTGGGCAAGGGGGGCATCGCCATGCAGGCCAGCAGCCCAACACGTCGATGACGCAACACCGACGTGACGTCTCGGTGAACGGAGAGCGAAGAATCAGGGTCCGACGCCTGATGGGACGCTCACCCACGGGTGACCGACACTCGGAGCACCCGGTCAGCCGGCGTCTTCCAGCGCCTCGCCCAGGGACCGCAGCGTCCGATGAGACCGGTTGTCGGCCAGAGCCTTGCCGACTGTCAGCATCAAGGCCACCGGCCACTCGATCAGCTCCATGGCGGTCAGGGCGGCCACGCCGGCATACCAGACCAGGTGATCGGCAGGCGGAAGTGACACGTCGCCCACCACCGGCAGGTGCAGGGCGGTGACGTTTTCTTGCACCGCTTCTTCGGCAGCATCCACCGCCGTCGAGGTGACGCTGGCTGGGGTGAGGGGCGTGGCGCTGCGGGCCTTGCGCCCGTCCGCCGGCTGTGTGGCCATTGGGGCTCTATCCCCGCCGGGGTGCTCGGCTAATCGCCACAGGTTTGCTCGGTGGGCCCTGCGCACCGCCACAAGCCGCCCCACCGCCCCCGCGGCTTCTGCCGCGCTATCTCGTCGCCGTTCAGCCGATTCCCCTGTCTCGTTGCTGCCATCACGAACACCTCTTGATCGGGCACCCACTGTAGCCCGATGAGATGGGGGTTCGGCCTCGCTGGAACCCATCGACGGTCACCCAGCTCCCGGTTCGGGATCCGCCCGCCGCCCGCCGACCTCACGTTGTGCGCCGTGTTCTCTACGCTCGGGCGGATCCGGACTCGACGTGTGGTGCCGGTGTGGCCGCGAAGTCGACGAGAGCTCCGGTGATGACATGAGTTTCGGCATCAAGGTGGCGCCTGAGGTCAGGATCTCAGCGTCCAGACGGGGACTTCGGACCGGTTTTGGCGACCGACCCGCAGCCGTCCACCTGGGGTCCGGGCGGTCAGGAGCGGGGTCATTCTCCTACTGGGCGGGCATCAGCGCCCGGGAACACCACCCGCAGGGGAGAGCCGCCAACCCCCCCGTCGCTCTTGCCGCTCTGGCCGCCCAGATCCGTGACGCCACCAGGCCACCGCAGATCGCCGAGGCGGCCAGGACCGAGGCAGCGATCGTCGCTCTCCACACCGAGCCCTACCCCGCGGTCGTCGCACCCGTGGTGGCGCCCCCCCACACCGTCGACGACAAGGCGGTGGCCACCGAGCTGCGCAGCCAGGCCCTCCTGGGCGCCGGCCGGTGGCGGGTACGGGGTCGCCGGCAGGCAGGCCGGGAGGCCTCCGGGGCCGCCACCGAAGAGGTAGCGCAGCGCCAGGAGCAACTCGAGGCCGAGTATCAGGCCACCCGCAACGAGGCCGTCGGTCGCTTCGACGCCCTCATGGCCAACGAGCCCGAGGACGTCCTCGGAGCCCTGGAGGCCTTCTTCGAGCGCAACGAGATCCCGGCGGGCCCCATCGACTGTGACGGGGACGTGGCGAGCGTCGTCCTCCGACTCCCCGCACCATCGGTCGTCCCCGACTCGAAGCCCGTCATTTCCCGGAAGGGCAAGCCCGCCCTCCAGCCGAGGACCGGCGCCGAACGCCACCAGCTTTACCTCGGAGCGCTCGCCTCCACCGTCATCGCCGTGGTCCGCCAGACCCTGGCCACCGCTCCCGCGCTGGGCGGGGTCAGGATCCTGGTCTTCCGCCCGACCGACGCCCAGCAACAGGGCCGGCCCCTCGAAGCGGTCTACGTCGGCTCCTTCGATGCCGGGGTCGTGGGCCGCACCGCCTGGGCAGACGTCGACCCCGTCGCCGAGATCGCCGGCGTCCGCGGTCGACTCCTGTGCCTGAGCGGTGGGGATCGCAAGGTCACCGCCGTGGATCTCGCCGACGAGCCTGACGTGGCTGCGTTGTTGGACACGCTGGGCGCCGCCCTGCACCCCGGCCCGGCCGCCTGACCCAGCCCGACCCTCCACCCCGACCCCAGCCCGACCCTCCACCCCGGCCAGACCACCTTCAGCGTCACATGGTGAAGGTCAGGTTGGCCACCACCCGCTCGCCCAACTCCGCGTCTCCCGACAAGGTCACCGTCCCATCCGCCAGAGCGGCGCCCGCGGTGATGCGCCCGCAGCCCAACCGTACGAAGGTGATGGCGTCGGTGTGCACCGTGGCCGTCGGTGTCCCTGCGGAGGCGGCGGGCACGACCCGGGCCCGACCATCGACCACGACGTCCACATCCCGCTGCGTCGTCGGCCCGGCGGACGGCACCGGGGAGCCGGCGAGCGAGAAGCGAACGTGGGAGCCCTCGGGTGCCTGGGCCCGCTTGCCGACCAGAAAGCCGAGAGCGCCGACGGCCTCATCGACGCACCGCTCGGCGGCCGGCCCGCTTCGGTGACCGGGACGGCCGGTGGCGAAGCGGATGTCCTGTTCGTGGACCCAGGAGTCGAAGACGCGGATCTCCATGAACCGCCGGTACGGTGCCTGACCGATCGGGGTGGGCCCCATGGCCTCCCAGCCCTGCTCGTCCAACGAGGACAGGGCCGCCAATCGCTCGGCGGTGATCGCCGAGAAGGCGGCGAGCAGGCCGGTGTCGCTGACCGCGGCGAACGATTCGATCGCTGCCTCGTTGAACTTGGCGATGTCATTGTGGACGTGGGCGCCGTAGGGCCCGTCGACAGCGGGGGTGGGTCGACCGGCCAGCATGGACTCCGTGCCGACGAGGTGTGCCACCTGAGCCCGGACGTCCCAGCCGGGACAGTCGGTCGGCGCCCGCCACTCCGCAGCGGTCAGCGACGAGCACAGGTCGGCCACCGAAGCCCACGTCACCCGCAACTGGTCGATCAGATCGACTCTCAACGCCCCTTCCACGTCGGCGGACGCTTCTCGATGAAGGCGGTGAGGCCCTCGGTGAAGTCCTCGCTGCTGAGCGCCGCACCGAACGCCTTGTCCGTGAGCTTCCAGCCCGTCTCCTCGTCGGCTCCGGCCGCCTCGACGACCACCTGGCGGCTCTGGCGCACGGCCACCGGGGCATTGGCGGTGATCCTCTCGGCCAGGGCCAGGGCCCCGTTCAGCGCCTCTCCTGCGTCGACCAGCTCGTTGACCAACCCGAAGCGCGCCGCCGTCTCGGCGTCAAAGGGGTCGCCGGTCAGCGCCGCCTCCATGGCGATGTTGAACGGGATCCGCCGGGGCAGGCGGAACAGCCCGCCGGCGCCGGCGATGAGACTGCGCTTGACCTCGGGGATCCCGAAGCGTGCCGTGGTCGACGCCACCACCAGATCACACGACAGGACGATCTCGGTGCCCCCGGCCAGAGCCGGGCCGTCGACGGCGGCGATGATGGGCTTGGCCCGCAGCCGCTTGGTGATCCCGGCGAAACCTCCCCGCTCGGTGGCCAGCTTGGCGGCATTGCCGGCGTTGATCTCCTTGAGGTCGGCACCGGCGGAGAACACCGGAGGCACCCCGGTGATGATCCCCACCCACAGATCGTCGTCGTCCTCCACACGGTCGATGCCCGCCTCGATGCCGTTGGCCACATCCCCGTTGACGGCGTTGCGGGCCTGGGGCCGGTTGATGGTGATGATTGCGGCATGGCCGGCGACGTCGAAGTCGACGGCGTCGGTCAGCTTCTCGGTCATGGAGCCTTCGCTCCTGGCGTCGTCGCTCATTTGGGTTGCAGGCGGGCGCCGCCGTCGATGCGGATGGTCTCGGCGTTCATGTAGCTGTTGGTGATCAGCTCCATGGCCAGGGAGGCGAACTCGGTGGGCTGTCCCAGACGGTCCGGGTAGAGCACGTCGCGCTTCAACTTGGCCTTGAACTCCTCGGCATTGCCGCCGAAGCCGTAGATGGGGGTGTCGATCAGACCGGGGGCGATGGTGTTGACCCGGACACCGATGACGGCGAGGTCACGGGCCACGGGCAGGGTCATGCCGACAACGCCACCTTTGGAGGCGGAGTAGGCGGCCTGGCCGATCTGGCCGTCGAAGGCGGCCAGGGAGGCGGTGTTGACGATGGCCCCCCGCTCGTTGTCGGCCTGGGGATCGGTGCGACCCATGGCCGTGGCCGCCAGGCGAATGCAGTTGAAGGTGCCGATCAGGTTGATGGAGATGACCTTGGTGAACACGTCGAGGTCATGGGCCGAGTCGTAGCTGCCGTCCCGGCCGACGGTGCGGGTGGCCCAGCCGATGCCGGCGCAGTTGACCAGGGCCCGCAGGGGGCCGAGCTCACCGGCGGCGTCGACCGCGGCCGTCACCTCTGCGGTGTTGGTCACGTCGGCGTGGGCGAAGATCCCGCCGAGGTCCTTGGCCAGCTTCTCACCGGCCTCATCGTTCATGTCGAGCACCACGACACGGGCGCCGCGCTCGGCGAGCAGCCGTGCGGTTGCCTCGCCCAGGCCCGACGCGCCACCGGTGACGATCGCTGAAGCTCCAGATATGTCCATGGCCACGGAGGTTACCGACTGCCCGGCGACCCGGCCAGGCGAGGTGATACCCAGGTCTCATTCGGGGAGGTCGACGGTGGCGGCGAGCACGCTGTTGAGGGCCCGGACCTCGCCGGTGGGCCGGGCTCGGGAGCCAGTGGGACGCAAGGTGATCTCAGCCCGTCCACCGGGTTCGAGGTGAAACCAGTTGTCTGACGGCTCGAAACCGGCGATGACCACATTGACGTAGTGGGCGAAGGCAGCGGTGGTGACCAGCAGTGACCAGCGGTCGCCGAGCTGGCGGGCGCTGGCGATCAGCCCACAGTCGGGGATGCGGGGCCGGGCGGAGCCGAGGGGCAGGAAGAAGGCCCGGCTGGAGGGGTGCGATGGCCCGGCGGCGAGCTCGACGAGGACCACGTCGTGGGCGGGCGGACCGAAGCGGTAGGCGTAGGTGAGATCTCGGAAGCCTTCGAACATGCGGTCGACGCTGCGCTCGAGCGTCGTGTGCCCGTCGACGGCCACCCGGAGCGACACCGAGCCCATGGTCGTTCCATCGGGCGCCCACAGGGCGACACGAAGGGAGGCGATGAGGGGGTCGGGGAGGTCATTGGCCAGATGGAGGCGAAGTCCCGACAGGCCCTCGTCGACCAGCCAGACCGACACCGGAGCCAGGAGCCGGCGCAGGCCGTACCACGGG
>JALZAH010000170.1 GCA_030948425.1 Actinomycetota bacterium | reverse complement strand
CTCCTGGTCCGCACGGCCCGGACGGACTCGGGGGACCTGTGGTGCGCGCGCTCGTGGACCCCTGACGTCGTGTGGGGCCTCCTCCCCCAAGAGATAGGAGCACGAGGTGGACGAGGTGGAGGAAGCATCGAGGATGGCACCGGGCCTGGTCGGCGCCGGCGAGCCACAGGTTTCGGCGCCGAGCGGGCCACGGCCTACCCGGCGGCACCTCAGCCGGGCCGAGGTGGCGGCGGTGGTGGTCTTCGTGGCCATCGTAGCGGTGGGTACCTACCTGGTGAAGTGGCACCCGTACTACCTGAAGGGCTTCAAGGTCGCCTCGCATCACAGCCTGGGCGCCTCGATCCTCTCGGGGCGCACGCCGCCGTCTCCTACGCCGAAGCGTACGGCAAGGCCATCTGGCAGGCACTGGTGGTGGGGCTGCTGGTGGCGGCCGGGGTCCAGGAACTCGTGCCCCGCCACCTCCTGCTGCGCCTGATGGGCGGGGCGCTATACCGCTCGACGCTCGTCGCCGGGATGATCGCCGTGCCGTCGATGATGTGCACCTGCTGCACGGCGCCGCCCACGGTGACCCTGGCCCGCAGCCGGGCGTCGGTGGGCGCCACCATGGCCTACTGGCTCGGCAACCCGGTCCTGAACCCGGCCACCATCGTGTTCATGGGCTTCGTGCTGGGCTGGCGCTGGTCGGTGCTGCGCGTCGTCGTCGGCGTCGTCCTCGTCTTCGGGGTCGCCGCCGTCGCCCAGCGCCTCTTCGGTGAGGGTGACGTGCCCGAGGCGGCCCGTGCCTCCGTGGCCGCGGCCGAGACGGCGCCCGGCGACGACCGGAACATCCTCGTGCGCTACGTCACCACCCTGGGGCGGCTCTGCGTCGGCCTGATCCCCGAGTACGTCGTCATCGTCCTCGCTCTGGGCGCCGCCAGAGCGTTCCTGTTCCCGTCCGTGACCCCCGCGGTCGGCCACGCCCTGTGGCTCGTGGTGGTCCTCGCCGTCGCCGGGACGCTCTTCGTCATCCCCACCGCCGGTGAGGTGCCCATCGTGGCAACCTTCCTCGGCTTCGGGCTGGGCGCCGCAGGAGGTGGCGCCCTCATGATCACCCTGCCCGCGGTCAGCCTGCCGTCCCTGGTGATAGTAGGCCGGGCGGTGCCGTCGAGGGTGCTCGTCTTCGTGGCCGGTGCGGTCGTGGTGGCGGGGCTGGTCACCGCCGGGCTGCCGCCGCCTGGGGGTTGTGAGCGACACGATACGGGCGGACTAGAGAGCAAACCCGAGGCCGACCCGGTCATCGGATAGCTGCGCAGGGTTGCGCCCGGACCGAGCCACGGCGACCAGGGTGGACGTGGAGGTGCTAGGGGTGTCGGCCGGGTAATCGCTTGACCTTGGACCCGACTCCAGGGTTTATCGTCTGAGGTCGGGGGATGTGCCCCTGTGGCGGGGCCCGGCGCCTGCTTGAGGCCCGACTGGCCCATCTTGACGAGGAGATGGCGTTGTTGGGCCGCCTGCGTAACGACATCCGAACCATGCTCGACGAGGCGCCGATCGACGGGCCTGCGACCCAGTCGTACTGCGGCCCGAACTGCGGCACCGGTCGCCTCCAGATCGGGCGGCGAGGCCCGACCGCCGCCGCCGAGGCCGCCCCGTCGGCGAGAGGTACACGAGACGATCGACCAACAAGAAGAAGCAGGAACCATGACCACGACTGAGAGCACGTGCCGTTGCGGGATGGCCGCGCCCACGGCGACCGAGCCGTCAACGCCGTGC
This sequence comes from Actinomycetota bacterium, assembly GCA_030948425.1. Taxonomy (GTDB): domain Bacteria; phylum Actinomycetota; class Acidimicrobiia; order Acidimicrobiales; family Palsa-688; genus JALZAH01. The sequence goes on along the minus strand of JALZAH010000170.1, from coordinate 8,648 downwards.
ACCTGCGGCTGCTGTGGAACGCCCCCGACCAGGGAGGAGCAGATCACTGACCTGCACCACCAGCGGCAGGCCGTCGACCGGCGCCTGGCCGACCTTGAGCGGGACTGACACCCATCAGGAGCCAGCCCCAAGCGTCTACTCAGGTGCGGGCGGTGTCCCAAAGGTAGCTGTAGTCACGGACGTGCTTGTCGAGCTAGGAGCGAAACTCGTCCTCGGTTCTGGCGGTGGCGAACTCTCAGACCGACGCGCACAGGAGGCGTTCGGCGTCTCGAGCTGCCATCCCCTGCCGACCGGCGCAAACAGGACATACCTCGGCGGTACGTCGGGGTCGATCCGTTGGGTCGGGCCTCAGTCCTCAGCCGAGCTCACGGAGGACGCTGAGTGCAATGGCGTGATGGCCTGGCCGAAGCCCGCTCCTCCCCAGATAGCGGCCGAGCTAGTAGGAGGATGCGCCCGGTTGTATCGGTCCGACGAGGACCAGGCCCTCGCAGAGCGCCGGCCAGCCGCCTCGCTGCATCGGCGTCGCCACTTGATCCGAACTGGTGTCGTTCGGGGGGATCAGGTGCAGGGAGCCGACCACCGTTCCGCAACTGACTCCGCCGGCGGAAGCCACGTTGTCGGCGAAACCGACGGTGAAGTGGACCGAGGCGCCGGGCTGGACCATCAGCGTGGGGGTGGCCGCTCCGGGACCGAGACCACGTTGCTGGGTGTCCGACGACGCCAGCAGATGGCCGCCGGGACTGTACGCAGAGACCCCGAAGAAGCCCCCGGTAAGGCACCGCGTCGCTGACGTATTGGTGACGTTCACCCCGTAGTACACCTTTCCGGACGCACCGTTGCCGTTACCAGACCACGAGGGGCGCAATTCACCCGCCTTGCAGCCCAGCGGGTGCGTGTCGGTCGTCGAGGCACTTGACGTGCTCGGCGCTGTGGTCGCCGTGGTTGGCGCCTTCGACGTGCTGGGCGTAGTCGTGACGACCGTGGGCGTGGTCGAGGTCGGCGCTGATGTCGCTGTCGTCGACTCTGGTGGCACCGTCGAGGCGTGCCCGTTGGTGCCGCACGCCGAGAGCAGGGCCACCGCCCCGAACGCTGCAACAACTGTTGAACCGGTTCGTCGAATCGTCGCCATCGTAGTCTCGGCGCTCGTGACGTAGCCGTTGGGAAGCGCTGCCACCCGACCCGTCTACCCGCTGGCCCCGCGGATGCGGAGAGCCATAGGCTGGGGCCGTCTCAGGTGGTGACGCGACCGATGAGGCGTCCGACCCCGAAGGTCACTGCCACGGCCAGCGCACCAAGCACCACTTGGCGGGCACCGCTGGTCAGGATAGGACGGCTGGTGGTCCGCCCGAGAACCATTCCACCAGCGAGAGCCACGACGGCGGAGATGGCCAGGGTCAACCACAGATGGGGGAGGCCGACCAGGAACGGAACCAGGGGCACGATGGCACCAGCGGCGAACGACCACATCGAGGATGTGGCTGCTGTCCACGGGGAGGGCAGCGTGGCGGCGTTGACGCCGAGCTCTTCTTGGGTGTGCAGGTGCAGAGCCCGTTCCGGATCCTTTGAGATATCAGCCGCTACCCGCTCGGCCAGTCTCCGTTCGACGCCGTGACGGGCGAACACCTCGACCAGCTCCGCCTCTTCGCTCTCGGGATATTGAGCGAGCTGCTGGCGTTCGAGGTCGACCTCGGCGTGGACCAGGTTGTTCTGGCTGGCGACCGAGATGTACTCGCCAGTGGCCATGGAGAACGACCCGGCGACCAGGCCCGCCAAGCCGGTGAGCACGATGGTGTGGGTCGCCCCACCGCCGCCGCCCACGCCGGTGATGAGCGACACGTTGGTGATGAGCCCGTCCATGGCGCCGAACACGGTCGGGCGAAGCCAGCCTCCCGACACGTCGCGATGCTGATGCGACGAGACCGGCACGGGCCGTGGATCCGACACCGCCGTGGCCCTCATCGTCTTCGATCTCATGGACCGACGTTAGGTCGACAATTGCGCGCAGGTTGTGTCGACCGAGGAACCGGGGGCCTGCTCGGCTTGTCTACAGCGCCCATCGACAGCGGCGGAGTCCAAAGATCCGTCAGTGCTGCAGTTCGAACGTTCGATCTTGACGGCCTCGCCGGACCCTCAGCACCGCCCTTGTCAGTCGGCTCTACGAGCCGGGCCGACCGAGCGCGGCTACCACGGCTGCTCCGTCACCGTCGGGGGTGAGACTCCGCTTCGGCACCGGAAGGCAAGCCATTCGCTCTCCGGGGACGAGAACACCGGGAGTATGCTCCCGACTCTGACGCCACCCACGTCTAGCTCCAGCTGTGGTGATGGAGCGGATACTGGTTCATGGCGAGGAAGATCTCGGGAGGCAACTCATGAACACAGGGCGCGGCCGGCCGGTGCGAGCGCCACACCTGCTGACCGTGAGACGGTCTGACCGGCGGTCATCCAGCCTCGTCCTGGCCGTGACCCTGGCAATAGCAGTGAGCTTCGGGACGTCTGGTGGCCTGAGCGCAGTGGTGCCGGTGCCTGCGGCAGCAGCGGCGGCAGCGGCGGCAGCGGCTCCGAATGGGCACTGGGTGGCAACGTGGACTGCGGCCCAGGTCCAGTCCGCAGGCGCTGGTCCTTCGGCCGTCGGGTTCGCCAACCAGACCGTGCGCGAGATCGTGCACACCAGCATCGGTGGCAGCCAGTTGCGGCTACGCCTCTCCGACGCCTTCGACACCGCAGCAGTCACGGTCACCAGGGCCACCGTCGCCCTCCGGCAATCAGGTGCCGCTCTTCAGGCGGGGACCGACTCGACCGTCACCGTGGGCGGCTTGGCTTCGTTCGTGCTTCCTGCGCACGGCGTGGCCCTGACCGACCCGGTCGACCTCCAGGTACCCCCGGAGGCAGATCTGGCGATCAGCTTGTATTTCGCAGCGCCGACTGGTCAGACGACATGGCACCCCTTGGCGTTGACCACCAACTACGTCGCGGCCGGCGACCAGACGGCATCGTTGGGTTCAACGCCATACTCGGCCACCACCGATTCCTGGTACTTCCTCACTGGCGTCGACATCAACGCCCCGACCACTACCGCAGGGATCGTCGCCCTCGGTGCGTCGACCACCGACGGGCTGGGATCGACACCCGACACTGACCGGCGCTGGAGCGATGACCTGCATCGGCGCATCTCCTCCACCGGCCAGGGCCAACAGTTGTCGGTGCTCAACTCGGGGATCTCTGGGAACCGGCTCCTCATCGACGCCGGAACCGACGGGCAGAGCGGCGAGCATCGCTTAGGGCCCGACGCCGTTGGCCAACCCGGGGCCCGGTATGTGATCGTCTCCTCGCTCGGTAACAACGACATCGGGTTTAACCAGGGGCCCGACGGCGCTCCGGTCACCGTGGCCGAGATGATCGCCGGCTATCAACAGATGATCGGCCAAGCCCATGCCGGCGGCCTGATGATCCTCGGCGGCACCCTCACCCCTGATGAGGGCGCCTTCTATTCCAGCTCGGCGGGCGAAGCCAAACGCCAAGCCATCAACCAGTGGATCCTCACCAGCGGCAGCTTCGATGCCACCATAAACTTTGGCGCCGCCGTCGCCGACCCCACCAACCCCGCCCGGATCCTCTCAGCTTACGACAGCGGAGACCACCTCCACCTCAACGACGTCGGTTACCAGGCCATGGCCGACGCCGTCGACCTCTCGGTCTTCACGACAAGCGGTGACCCCATCGCCAATCGCTACCAGTCATTGGGTGGGCCGTCGTCGTTCCTTGGTGAGCCGACGGGCGCCGAGCAGCCTGTGGGCACTGGCCGGATGCGGACCTTCCAGGGCGCCAACATCTACTGGTCGCCGCCGACCGGCGCCTTCGAAGTCCACGGCGCCATCCTGGCCCACTACCTGGCCGGGGGCGGCCCAGCCGGCATCGCCGGCTTCCCGACCTCCGACGAGCAGCCCACACGGGGGCCGGGCGGGCGTTTCAACAGCTTCGGCGTGGGGGTCATGGACTGGTCGCCGCCGACCGGCGCCTTCGAGGTCCACGGCGCCATCCTGGACCGCTACCTGGCTCTGGGGGGCACGGCGTCCTTCCTCGGATTTCCCACCTCCGACGAGTTCCAGGTGGGCCCCGCCGGCCGGCAGACCAACTTGCAGAACGGCTTCATCAACTTCAGCTTCACCACCGGAGCCGTCACCGTCCGATAACCGATCACGGATCGGGGATCATATGGGCTGCTCGCCACTCGGCGAGCAGAAGTGTGGCGTCGTCGGTGAGGAGGTCTTGTTGGTGTTCGAGGAGAGCATGCACGAGCCGGCGTATCGATTCTGACGCCGGGAGCCCGGCGCCGATGGTCCGGCTCAGCAGGTCGGTAAGCCGGGAGAGACCGAAAAACTCGCCGCTCGGTGAGCGGGCTTCGGTCACCCCGTCGCTGAAGAGAAGAATCTGGTCGCCAGCCTCAAGCTGCTCGGCGCCGACCGGGTAATCACCCGTTCCGCCAGCGAGGTCGACGCTGAGGCCGAGAGGCAGACCGGGGTCGACCGTCAGCTGTTTGATCATCCGGCCATCGCGCAACAGCAGCGGTTGGGGGTGGCCGGCGCTGACCCAGGACAACACACCGGTGTCGCTGTCCAGCTCGGCAAGCACCGCAGTGGTGAACGCTTCACCGTCAAAGGCTTCGCTCACCGCAGCATCGACGTGCTGGGCTACATCGCTCAAGGACCGTCCCGCACGTCGACTGTTCCGATAGGCGGCCACCGCCACCGTGGCCAGCTGTGCGCTGCGCAGGCTGTGGCCCATGCCGTCGAAAACGGCGAAACAGGCCCGCCCGGCGTCGACGGCGTAGTCCACTGAGTCCCCGGCGACCTGGTAGGCCGGCTCCAAGGCGGCGGCGATCGACACCTGGTCGCTGGCGAAGGTCAGCGGCGGCAACAGCGACCACTGCATCTCGGCGGCCAGGCCCATCTCCGCCCGTCGACGCAAGCGAACGATCGTGTCTCCGGACAAAGCCTTGGTCATGATCAGCTCGGCAGCCAGCGACGCGAAGAGCCGCAACCGGACGCCGAGCGGTCCGCCGTCAGCGTCGAGCGCACCAGGATCGGCGATGCTGACGGCAAGCACCCCGAGACGCTCGCTGCCGTTGAGCAGCGGCAGCCACACCCGGGCGCCAGCATCGGACGCCTTCAGGTGCTGGGAGAGGACCTCAACGTGCTGAAAGCACCGCCCGGCCAACGTCGAGTCGATGCTCAACGGATCAGCCTGCTGATTCAGCGCCGGTCCGCTGACTCCGAGGAACGGGACCAGGACCTTCTGCTGCAGATCGGCCAGGTAGGCGACGGCGTCCGCCGCCCCGAGCATGTCGGCGTAACGAGCCAGCAACGCCGGGAGCTCGTGGAGCGCCGTGCCGTGCGACTCGCTGAGCAGGGCGTCCACGACCCGCTCGCCATCGGCCAAGGCCGACCCGGCATCCGATGGGAAACGGGCTGCCGTGGCGTCGGCCTCGTCGTTGCTCACCCGGGAGACCGTAGTTGCCTTGAGTGCGCAGCCCCCGGGTGAAGGAAATGGACAGGTCCGTTGTTGGCAAAGCGTCCATGATGTGCAACCCGTGGAGCTCGCCCTTCCAGCGCACCAGCTCGGAGTTGCCGATCCGCCAGGACTGCCCGAGCGGTCGGCTGGAGCCGACAGGCGTCCAGCCGGGCTGTCCATGTTGCCACCGAAGCGGTGGGGCACCAAAGAGCTGCGGACAGCACGATGACGGCGCTGGCACCCCACTCGCAGGCCGGCGCCATGGCTACCAAGCAGCTCGGCGCCCTCCACGGAGAATGGGCCCGTCTGGGGGTTCGGAGCTTAGGCTTGGCTCGGGGGGCGCAGCCTGACGTGGTCGGGTCCCAAGTCGGCGACCGTGGTGACGCCGAGGAGAGCCATGGTCGACCGGATCTCTGCGGCAAGGATGTCGGCAGCTTTCTGCACGCCTCTCTCCCCGCCGGCCATGAGTCCATACAGGTAGGCACGGCCCACCAACGCAGCCCGAGCCCCGAGGGCCACGGCCGCCACCACGTCGCCGCCGGACATGATCCCACCGTCCACGTACACCTCGGCCCGATCCCCCACGGCGTCGAGAACCTGTGGCAGCTCCTCGAGGGGGACCGGAGCCCGGTCCAGTTGCCGGCCGCCGTGGTTGGAGACGACCACGGCATCGGCGCCGGCATCCACCACTGCCTTGGCGACGACCCCACTCTGGATGCCCTTGACGACGAGCGGTCCCGGCCACGCCTGACGCAGCCATTCGATGTCGGCAAGGGTGGCCGCAGGGTCGAACATCCTGGCGATCAAGTCGGCTACCGTCCCCTCGAAGCGCGTGAGGGAAGCGAACTCCAAGGGCTCGGTGGTCAGCAGGTCGAACCACCATCCTGGACGGGTAGCGCCGTCCACAAAGGTCCTGAGGGTGAGTGACGGAGGGATGGTCAACCCGTTGCGCACATCACGCTGGCGAGGTCCGGGCACCGGGGTGTCGACGGTGATGACCAGGGCCTCGTAGCCGGCCCCGGCGGCCCGAGCGACGAAGTCCCGGCCCGCGCCACGGTCCCGCCACAGGTACAACTGGAACCACAGGCGGGTATCGGGTGCCTCGGCGGCCAGCCGCTCGACCGACGTTGTGCCCATCGTCGACAGGGCGTAGGGAATCCCGGCCCGGCCCGCCACCCGGCCCACCGCCGGTTCTCCTTCGGTGTGCATCATCCGGGTGAACCCGGTGGGGGCGAAGACGAGCGGCAGCTCCGAGCGCCGCCCCAGGATGGTCGTCGAGGGGTCGACCGACGAGACGTCGCGGAGCACGGTGGGGCGGAACTCCACCAGGCCGTAGCTGTCGCGCATGCGGGCCAGCGTTCGCTCCTCGCCCGCCGCCCCGTCGGTGTAGTCGAACACCGCCCGGGGGGCGCGTCGGCGCGCCGCCGTACGCAGATCGGCAATGGACGCCACCGAGGAGAGCCGGCGAGACGTGGGGTCGAGAGCGGGACGGCGCGGACGCAGAAGCGGCGCCAGCTCACTCAACTTGGGGGCCCGACGAGTAGTCATTTTCCACGTTCTACACCTCCGGCGATCACCATCTCCATGGCCACGTGAGGGCCGATCACGGGATCGACCCAGCCCTCTCCTTGGACGACGAGACCGGCTCGTTGATAGAACCTCACGGCCGGCGTGCGAGCGTGGCACCACAACAAGCCTCCACCCTGACCGCGGACATGATCAACGACGGCGTCCAGCGTCGCCGTGCCCACTCCTTGACCTCGCCGGACTTCCGCCGTGGCCATACCCCGCAAGCGCCAGGAAGGTCGTAGACCCGAGACCCATGGGGGCCGCTCGGGCCATACCGACGCCGAGCCGATGACCTCCTCATGATTCACAGCTGCGAAGTGGACAGCGCCCTCGCCGCCGTCAGTGCTGCCCGCTACCTCCTCGACTGTCTGGTGCGGACGGAGCACATGCTGGCGCAGCGTCGCAGTCCTCCATGCCGGCACCCGCTGCACCTTCATGGCCATGGGCCAACGGCACGACATCGGCGTGGCCGCGAAGGAACCGTCAGGCCACCTTGATGAGGCCGTAGATGACGCCCGGTATGTGGCCACAGAGCTGCAGCAGGAATGCCCACAGCACCTCTAGTGTCGGACCCTTTTTGATCAGCACGGCCAGAAAGGGAAAGAAGAAGCACAGCACAATCAGAAAGATCCTCATGTTGTCGTCCTACCCCGCCGACGACGACCACGAACAGGTCGTGGCGCGGTCAACCCGGCCGGACCCTGGGCGGTGTCGGATGCGCGTCCTTGGGTAGGACAGGGCATGACCGAATTCTCCAAGGGTGACAAGGTCACCTGGAAGTCCCACGGCAGTGACGCTGTCGGTGAGGTAGAAGAGAAGATCACGTCGGACACCGAGGAGGCCGGCCGTACGGTACGCGCCTCTGAGGACGACCCCCAGTATCTCGTCAAGAGCGACAAGAGCGCTGGTCGAGCGGTGCACCGTCCACAGGCCCTCGAAGAGGGGTGACAGCGCTGATGCGGCGCCTTAGGGTTCGCTCACCTGGTGGGTCTGGACACCGAAGGCGTCGCACTGGGCGGCGGTGGGCTCCCAGACGTCGAGGCGGTGGCCTTTGATGGCCCCCCCGGTGTCCTGGGCCACCCTGGTTCCAACCCCCTGGATGTCGATGGTCGTGCCCAGGGGGATGACCGACGGATCCACCGCCACCGTCCGGGGTCCGATCGGGGCACCGCTGGCGGTGACTCCCGAATCGTCGTAACAGGTGACGACGAAGCTCCCCAGCGATCTGCCTCCCGGGGAGGAGGCGGGGGGGGCAGGGGCGGGGCCACTCGCAGGAAGCGTTGGCGGCGGTGTAGCTGTCGGCGCTGCGGCCGGTGACGGCGCCGGGACAGCCCTGGGGGCATTCGCCCCCTGAGCACCGACCTGGAGCACCTGGCCGACCACGATGGCATTGGCGCTGGCCAGGTGGTTGGCGGCCACCAACGACGCCGTCCACGTGTGGAACTTCGAAGCGATCGCCCCCAACGAGTCCCCGGACCGCACGGTGTAGGTGCCGGAGCCCACCAGCGCCGGCGTCGTCGGCGCAGCAGAAGCGACCGGTGCAGGCGGGGACGGCGGGGACGGGGCGGCGA
>JALZAH010000126.1 GCA_030948425.1 Actinomycetota bacterium | reverse complement strand
CTTCCAGGGCCTCAGGGCCGGAGCCGTCGGCTACCTCACCAAGCAGCTGGGGGCCGACGCCCTGGTCGATCATCTGGCTCGGGTCACCGCCGGTGAGATCGTCGTCGATCCATCCCTGGCCGGGAGGGTGGCCCTGTCCGCCTCTCGTCTCGAACGCGGGGAGTTCTGGGTGGGTGCCCACCTCGGACTCAGCCAAAGGGAGAGCTCCGTGCTCGAGCTGATGGTGCACGGTCATGCCAACCGGGTCATCGCCGGCCGGTTGATGCTGGGCGAGGAGACGATCAAGACACACGTGAGCTCCATCTTCCGCAAGCTCGGCGTGACGGATCGGACCCAGGCCGTGGCCTTCGCCCTTCGCGAGGGGCTCTTTCGATGACCGACCCGGATCCTTCGGCTACCGGGTCGGAGGCGGGCTGGCCCGGGGTGTTGCGCAGGATCATCGAGATCAGCACCGAGGAGCGCAACCTGCGGGCCGTTGTTCGCCGGGCTGCCGAGCTGGTGGTAGGAACCACCTCGGCCGACGCCTGCTTCGTTCACGTCGTCGATCACGAGGCCGGAGGTCTGGTTCTGGCCGGAGCCACACCGGCGAGCTTCGATGCCCTGGCTGGGACCATTCGGCTCGAGCTCGGCGAGGGGGTGGCCGGATGGGTGGCCAAACGGGGCGAACCGGCGCTGATCGACGACAAGTGGACCGACCCGCGCTACGTGTACATCCCCGAGCTGCGAGGCGAGGACTTCGCGTCCATGATCTCGGTGCCGATGCTGCGGCCCGAAGGCGTCGTCGTCGGAGTCCTCAACGTCCACGCCCAGGATCCCAACCACTTCAGCGGCGATGACCTGGGCCGCCTGTCGGAGGCAGCCGGACTTCTTGCCGGCATCGTCGAGAACGCCGTGCTCTACGACCGCCTGGCCACCAGAGAGCGCCAACTTGAGCAGTTCGCCGCCCGGACCATCGAGTTGCAAGAAGTCGAGCGCCGTCGCATCGCCGGGGACATCCACGACGGGATCAGTCAGAGACTGGTCAGCGCCTTCTACCACCTCAGTGCGGCAACAGCGCTGAGCGGACCCGGAGAAGCGCTCGAGGAGTTGCGGGCCACCACCGCGCTGCTCAGCGACGCCCTCGACGAGGCCCGCCGGGCCATCGTCGGGCTCCGACCCTCGGTTCTCGACGACCTCGGGTTCGCGGCCGGCATCACCAGCCTGATCGGTTCCCTTGGTACCGACGTCACCGCCGACGTGGCTGTCGAGCTTTCCTACACACTCCCCGCCCACATCGAGACAGCCCTGTATCGCATCGTCCAGGAGGCCCTCCAAAACGTCGCCAAGCACGCCCAGGCGTCGGTCGTGGAGATCACCCTGTCGGGCCATGACGGCTCAGTGCGTCTGACGGTGCGCGACGACGGTGTTGGGTTCGACCCCCGCGAGGCTGCCCGACCAATGTCGTTCGGCCTGGTCGGGCTGGCCGAGCGCGCCGCACTGCTCGGCGCCCACCTCGATGTCAGCTCCCGGATCGGTGAGGGAACGACGATCACGGTGACCGTCCCCGTCGGCTCCGCTTCGCCCAAGACCCCGGACAGCCCGTCGTCAACCCGCCGGCGCTGCTGAGTAGCGCAGGCGCACGACGCCGGCAGGATCAGCCGTCGCTGGGGTCATCGGTGTAGTCGAAGACCCGGCTCTTGCGAATGTCATCGGCCTCGATGCGCATCAGGTCACTCTTGTTCACCTGGGAAGACCCTGAGGACATGAGCCGGTCGGCGTGGCGGAGCCGGGCACGCTCCAAGGCGTTGCGGACGCTGCGAGCATTGGCGAAGTTGATCTGTGTCCGCCGGCGGTCCAGGTAGGCGACGAAGACCTCCTCGGCCTCATCGGAGAAGAAATAGCCTTGCTCCTCGAGCATGAGCTTGCCGATGTCGAGCAACTCATCGGCGTCGTAGTCGGGAAAGTCGATGTGATGGGCGATGCGTGAGCTCATCCCAGGGTTGGATGTGAAGAAGGTGTCCATCCGATCGGCATAACCCGCCAGGATGACCACCAGATCCTGGCGGTCGCGCTCCATGGCCTGGAGAAGGATCTCGATGGTCTCCTGGCCATAGTCCCGCTCGTTCTCCACTCGGTAGAGGTAGTACGCCTCATCGATGAACAACACCCCGCCCATCGCCCGCTTGAGGACCTCGCGAGTCTTCGGCGCGGTGTGGCCAATGTACTCACCGACCAGGTCGTCCCGGGTGACCGACACGACCTTGTTGCGACGGATGTAGCCGATCTGATGAAGCAGCTCAGCCATGCGCAGGGCCACGGTCGTCTTCCCTGTGCCGGGACTCCCGGTGAAGCACATGTGCAGGTTGGGGGGGGTGGACTCCAGATGGAATCGTCGGCGCAGGCGGTCCACCACCAGCAGCGAGGCGATCTCCTGGACCCGTGCCTTGACCGGCACAAGGCCTACCAGTTCCTGGTCCAGACGTTCGAGAACCCCGTCGATGTCGCAGGCTGCCCGTTCCGCTTTGAGGTCGACGGTGGCGTCGTCATCCAGCCACCGTTCGCCCTCGGCCTCCTCGATGTCGACGTCGCTGTCGTCGGCCGGCTTGGCTTTCGCCCCACCGGGGGGCTGGGTCATGGAGAAGCCCGAACGTCGTTGCTCATCGGTCTCAGCCATGTTCAGCTTCCCACGTACCGCTCGCCTCGGGGGTGGTCCGTGGCGTAGGAGTGGAGGCTGTAGCGGATCTGGCGGTCCGCTGTCTCCTGGCGCTCCAAGCGGAATCCGGGCTCCACGGATGGGCGGTTGACGATGAACGACAACGCCGTCGTTTGGCGACCCAAACGGGCGTCGTAGGCGGTCACCCGGATGTAGTAGTTGGGATACGCCTCCCGGCAACGTGTGACCTCGGTCATGGGCCCGGCCGCGTCACCTACCTCGAACATGGGCAGCTCCCACATGTCCCAGTAGACATTCCTCGGGTGCGGGTCGTCGGTCATCTCGATGGCAATGGCCCAGCCGTTGTCGATGGAGTACTGGATCTGGGCCTTGATCTCCTCGTCGGTGAAGTCGGGCAGGTGGGAAAAGGTCCCTTGGTTCAAGCGCATTGGCTTTTGCTCCTCGGTGGGGGGTTGGATCAGGTGCTGGGTGTGGGCACGACATCGGGCGTGTCCGTCGACTCGTAGTCGAAGGAGATCTCGCCCCACGTGTCGAGGGCGGTCTGCAGTGCCGGACACTTCTTGGCGGCATTCTTGAGGATTTCGGGGCCTTCGTTGACATAGTCCTTGCCCTCGTTGCGGGCCTTGATCATGGCCTCGGCGGCCACCCGGTTGGCCGACGCCCCGGCGGCGATGCCCATTGGGTGACCGATGGTCCCGCCTCCAAACTGCAACACCACGTCCTCTCCGAGATAGTCGAGGAGCTGATGCATCTGTCCGGCGTGGATCCCGCCCGACGCCACCGGCATGGTCCCGGGCATGGAGGCCCAGTCCTGATCGAAGTAGATGCCCTGGGCCGGGTTCGCCTCAACATGGTTCAGTCGCAGGGTGTCGTAGTAGCCCCGGATGATGTTGGGGTCACCTTCCAGCTTGCCGACGACAGTCCCGGAGTGGATGTGATCCACCCCGAGGAGCCGGCACCACTTGGCCAGGACCCGGAAGTTGACCCCGTGGTTCTTCTGGCGGGCGTAGGTGGCGTAGCCGGCCCGGTGCAGGTGGAGGATCATCCCGTTCGCCCGGGCCCAGTTGGACATGGAGCTCATGGCCGTGAAGCCGATGGTCAGGTCCATCATGATGATGACGCTGCCGATCTCCTTGGCGAACTCGGCTCGCTCGTACATCTGCTCCATGGTCCCGGCTGTCACGTTGAGGTAGTGACCCTTCACCTCCCCCGTCTCGGCCAGGGCCCGCTGCACTCCTTCCATGGAGAACAGGTACCGATCACGCCAGCGCATGAACGGCTGGCTGTTGATGTTCTCGTCGTCCTTGGTGAAGTCGAGGCCGCCCCGAAGGGCTTCATAGACGACCCGGCCGTAGTTGCGGGCGGACAACCCGAGCTTGGGCTTGGTGGTGGCGCCCAGCAGCGGCCGTCCGTACTTGTTGAGGTACTCGCGCTCCATGACGATGCCGTGGGGCGGGCCGGGGAAGGTCTTCACGTAGTGGGTGGGGATGCGCATGTCCTCGAGGCGCAGGGCCTTGAGGGCCTTGAACCCGAACACGTTGCCGATGATCGACGACGTCAGGTTGGCGATCGACCCCTCCTCGAACAGATCCATGTCGTAGGCGATCCAGGCGATGTACTGGTTGTCGGAGCCGGGCACCGGATCCACCCGGAAGCACTTCGCCTGGTAGTGCTCATGCGCCGTCAGACGATCCGTCCACACCACCGTCCACGTCGCCGTGGACGACTCTCCGGCTACCGCGGCACCGGCCTCGTTGGGTTCCACACCCGGCTGGGGCGTGATCCGGAAGGCACACAGGATGTCGGAGTCCTTGGGCTCATAGTCGGGCTCCCAGTAGCCCATCTCGGCGTAGGGGATTACCCCGGCGGCCCACCGGTCGGCCTTCTTCTCCGCCTTGCCGTTCCCCGCATCAGCCACCTTGCCGTTCCCTGATTCAGCCATCGTTGTTCGTCTCCTCAGCGTTGTCTCCTGGAACGATCATCGCCCCTTTGCCATGAGTTGTCTATAAGGTCTTGACCGTCCTTTCATCAGTGATTGGTTATCTATGACTCCCAGCCAGCTGCACACTTTCGTGACCGTCGCCGACACCGGCTCAGTTCGCGAGGCCGCCCAACGCCTGGTGGTCAGCCAGTCGGCGGTGTCCTCCGTTCTCGCTGCCCTCGCCGGTGAGCTCGGCGTGCGCCTGGTCGAGCGTGACGGCCGGGGACTGAGGATCACCGAGGCCGGAGAGGTGCTCGCCGGCTACGGACGCCGCATCCTCGGCCTGTGGGAGGAGGCCAGGGTGGCCACCGTCGCCAAGGCCGATCCCGAGCACGGACGCCTCCGACTGGCGGTCGTCACCACCGCCGGGGAGCACGTGGTGCCGCCATTGCTGGCCGCCTTTCGCAGCAAGCACCCCACCGTGGAGGTGACCCTCGAGGTGGGCAACCGCAGCCGCGTGCAGGAGTTGCTCACCCAAGGTGGCGCCGACCTGGGCGTGGGCGGTCGGCCGCCCATCGGCGGCCAGTTGGTCAGCCTGGCCTACAGCGACAACGAGCTGGTGGTCATCAGCGCGCCCACCGAAGGCGGCGTCGACTCCATCCGCCCGGTCACGGTGGCCCGTCTCGCAGCCCAGACCTGGCTGGTGCGCGAGCCCGGATCGGGTACGGCCTCGACGGCCGACGAGCTGCTGGCCGAGCTGGGCATCAACCCGTCGCGCCTGACCCTCGGTTCCAACGGGTCCATTCGCGAGTCGGTCATGGTCGGTCTCGGCATCGCTCTGGTGTCGAGGGCCGCAGTCATCCGAGAGATCGCCGAGGGAAGTCTCGAGGAGTGGCGGTCCGGGCCCCTCCCCCTCCGGCGCCGCTGGCACCTCATGGCCAGGGCCGGCGAGGAGCTGCCGGCCACCGCGGCCATGTTCCGGAACCACGTCCTCGGCGAGGAGGGCGCGAAGTGGGTCAGCCCCGCCTGAAACGACCCCGTGGCGCGCCCATCGGCGCCGGTTTGCCTGCCGGAGAAGTACCATCGCCATGGCCCGAGCATCCGTCATATTCCGGTGGATGAAGGGCAGGGGCCGGATCATGATCCTCGCACAGCTCTACCTCGGGTGTCTCTCCCAGGCGTCGTACCTCATCGCCGACGAGGCGTCGGGCCGCGCTGTCGTCATAGACCCCCGCCGGGACATCACCGAGTACCTGAGCATGGCCGAGGCGCAGGGCCTGCGCATCGAATTGATCGTGCTCACCCACGTCCACGCTGACTTCATACCCGGTCACACAGAGCTGGAAGAGGCCACAGGTGCGGAAACTGCCATGGGCGCGGCCTCGCCGGTCTCGTTCCCGATCCGCCGCCTCGTCGACGGCGAACGGCTAGCTCTGGGTGAGCGGTCCACGGGGGTGACCCTGGAGGTGCTCTCCACCCCAGGCCACACCCCCGAGTCGATTACCCTGGCAGTCTACGAGCACGACCACGACGCCGTACCGGTGGCGCTGCTCACCGGCGACACCCTCTTCATCGGCGACGTCGGGAGGCCGGACCTGCTCGGGTCGGAAGGCCGGACCGCCCAGCAGATGGCCGGAGACCTCTATCGGTCCTTGCGCACCAGGATCATGACCTTCCCGGATTCCGTACTGATCTACCCCGGTCACGGCGCCGGGAGCGCCTGCGGCAAGGCCCTGTCAGAGGACACCGTGTCGACCCTGGGAGACCAGCGCGGCGGCAACTATGCCCTGGCTCCGATGAGCGAGGAGGAGTTCGTCGCCGCCCTCACCGACGGTATGGCGGATCCACCTGCGTACTTCCACGACGATGTCGCCCTCAACCGCCTGGGTCACGAGTCGTTCGACCCTCACCGCTACGTCATGCCCTTCACCGTGGCCGACGCCATGGGTCACGCCGCCGGGGGCACGCTCCTGCTCGACGTCCGCGACGACGTGGCGTTTGCCGCCGGTCACCTGCGTGGCGCCGTCAACGTCGGTCTCTCCGGACGCTTCGCCGAGCACGCCGCCGCGGTGCACACCTTCGACCAGCAGGTGATCCTCTTCGGCTCACCCTCCCAGGTCGCCGAGGCGCTGGTCCGCCTGGCCCGGGTCGGCATCGACTCGGTCATCGGAGCGGTCACCGACGCCCAGGCGCTGATCGGCGCTCCCGGTATGGTCGCCACCGCCAGGCGCCTCGATGCCCGTCAGGCGGCGGAGGAGATCCGCACCATCGACGGCCTGCAAGTGGTCGACGTACGCGGCCCTGGTGAGTTCGCTGGCGGGAGCCTTCCCGGGGCCATCAACGTTCCGTTGGCCCGCATGCGCATCATGCTGTCGTTGCTCGAGCGGCGACGACCAGTGCTGGTCAGCTGCGCCGGCGGCTACCGGTCCATCACGGCCATGAGCATGCTCGCTTCGCTCGGCTTCTCCGACGTCTGTGATCTCCTGGGGGGCTGGGAGGCCTGGCAGGCCGAGCACGACCCGATGTCTGCGGCCGGTTGACCGCCGAGAGGACGCTCGAGCGCGCCCCTCGTCCCGGGCTCCCCTCAGAGGGGTGTCAGCGGTAGGCGTGCTCCTGAGCGGCCACGTCGCTGACCAGATTGCCCAGGGCTATGTTGACGTCCTCGGCGTGGTAGCCCCAGGCCGGCCCGAGCGTGTCGGCGACCAGGGGACGAGGATCGTCCGGGGTCTTGGTCCCGTTCACCTGTAGCCAGGACGCCCCGTCGTCGTACGCACATGTGGCCGAATACAGTTCGGGAAACGAGACCCACGGGGTCGTCACCGGAGCGGCCGGAGTGGCGAAGTCCGTCGAGGCGAAGAACGGCTGAAGCGGGCCGGGTCCACCCCCCAGATCGGCGGGGTTGGTGCAGGCCACCTGCTGGCCGGCGGACGCCGTCTGGCCGGCCTGCAGGCTGATCCCCTGGCCGGGCCGGGCGAACAGGGCGTCGCTTGGCGGGTGGGTCCCGAAGCTGGAATAGGCGATCACACACCCGGCCTGAGCACCGCTCGTGCAGATCGGCACGGTCCTGAAGCTGCCGCCGACCGTCTTGCCAGCGGGAACCTGCACGTTGCCACCCACGATGATCGCCGACACCAGGCGCTTGCGCAGTCCGGGGTCAGGATCGAACTGGCGGCGGACCAGTTGGATCAGGATCGCCGCCCCCTGGGAGTGCCCGATCAGGATGATCGGCTTCCTGTCGTCATGGTGGACCAAGAAGTCCTTCCAGCCGGCGAGCAGGCTACGGTAGGCGAGGGCGGCCGCTCCCCGGTCGTGGCCGGCGATGGTCTTGACCAGGCCGTTCAGGGTGACCTGTCGGTACATCGGTGCCCACACGTCGCAGACCGAAGAGAACCTCGACGCCTGCTCCCGGGCAACCTTCGCCTCGGCCGGCTGAACCCGGAGGTCGGCGTTGTCGGACGGCTCAGGCGAGACGGTCGGATACACGTAGAAGCAGTCGAACCCCGAGCCCCCGACGGGCGCCTGGGGGATCGGGGCCACGGCGCCCGTC
>JALZAH010000110.1 GCA_030948425.1 Actinomycetota bacterium | reverse complement strand
CCACGACATCGACGACCCTGCGCTGCTCATCGAGCTGGCTGCTCTGCCGCTCCTCGCCGGAGCCGGAGCCGGAACCGGAGCCGAAGCCGCAGCCGCAGCCGGGTCCGCAGGGGACGACGACACCCGGGTGACCCGCCGGGAGCGCAAACAGCGGCTGCGCGACGCCAACGCCGAGCTGGCCCGGGACCTGGTCCGCCGCACCGGGTGGCCCCATCCCCGGGTGAACGCCGAGCTGAACCGGCTGGCCGGGATCCGCAAGGTCACCGAGGCCACGGTCGACCAGTTGGAGAAGCGCCTGCGCCACGCCGAGAAGTGGCACTCGAGGCTGCGAGCGTAGGCTCTTGGTCGTGCCGACCCTCGTGTTGCTGCGCCATGGTCAGAGCCGGTGGAACCTGGAGAACCGGTTCACCGGCTGGTACGACGTAGACCTGACCAGCGACGGCGAGAAGGAGGCCAAGGCCGCCGGCGCCGCCCTGGGCGCCGCCGGCGTCGGTGTCGACCGGGCCCACGTATCGGTGCTGACCAGGGCCATCCACACCCTGGACCTCACCTTGGCCGAGCTGGGGCGGTCATGGGTTCCTGTGGCTCGCCACTGGCGACTCAACGAGCGCCACTACGGGGCCCTCACCGGCCTCAACAAGGCGGAGACGAAGGAGAAGCACGGCGACAAGCAGTTCCAGGAGTGGCGGCGCAGCTACCACGTGCCGCCACCGCCGATGGCGCCCGACCATCCCTATGCGGTGGGGGGCGATCCCCGCTATGCCGAGGGCTCCGCCGACATCGTCCCCGCCACCGAGTGCCTGGCCGACGTTGTCGTCCGCATGCTCCCCTACTGGTACGACGCCGTCGCACCTGACCTGCTGGCCGGCCACACCGTGCTCGTCGCCGCCCACGGCAACAGCCTCCGGGCGCTCATCAAGCACCTCGACGGCATCTCCGACGACGACATCACCGCCTTGGAGGTCCCGACCGGGGTGCCCATCGCCTACCGCCTGGACGACGACTTGCGGCCCCTGGGCCACGACGAGCTGAGCTGAGCCACCGCTGAGCGCCCCTCAACGATCCCGGTTGACCGCCCACGACCGAGCCTGGTCCCGGGGCCGGATGACCACCTGGTCGATGTCGACGTGACTAGGCCGGGAGGCGACGAAGACCACGGTCTCGGCGATGTCGTCGGCGCTGAGGGGGGTCAGGCCCTCGTAGACCTTGTCGGCGCGGGCGGCGTCACCTTCGAAGCGGACCAGGGAGAACTCCGTCTCGACCATCCCCGGGTCGATCTCCGAGACCCGGACGGGCCGGCCCAGCAGCTCGAGGCGCAGAACGTCCATGACCGCCCGGTTGGCGTGCTTGGCGGCGTTGTACCCGGCCCCGCCGGCGTAGGTCTCGATGGCGGCGATGGAACCGATGGAGATGACGTGGCCGTCGCCGGAGGCCACCAGCTTGTCGAGGAGGGCCCGGACCATGCGCATGGCACCGAGGACGTTGGTGTCGTACATGGTGCGCCACTGGTCGTCGTCGGCGGAGGCGACAGGGTCCTGGCCGAGGGCGCCGCCGGCGTTGTTGACCAGGAGCCGGCACTGGGGGACCTGCTCGCAGAAGGCCTGCACCGAGGCCGGGTCGGTGACGTCGAGGGCCAGGCCCCGGGCATGGGGTCCGGCGGCGGAGGTGGCCTCCGCCAGGCGGTCGGCCCGGCGGGCACCGAGGACCACCGACCATCCCTGGTCGCCCAGCATCCGGGCGGTGGCCGCCCCGATGCCGCTCGAGGCCCCCGTCACCACGGCCACCGGTTGATCACGGTCGTCGGTCATGGCCTCAGGGTATGGGGAATGACGTCGTCCGTTGCCCCGCAGGCCACCCCGGCGCACCGGCCCGGTACGGTCTTCGGCCATGGCCACGTTGGTGATCGGCTCCGACGAGGTGTCCGTGGTGCTCAGCCGCGTCGAGCATGCGCTGAGCTTTCACCGGGACCTCCACCTCTCCCTCAGCACCATCGTCCGGGTCAGCGTCCCCCCCAGCCCGTGGTTGGCCCTGCGAGGCTGGCGCAGCACTGGGCTCGGGATTCCCGGCTATGCCGCCCTCGGTGTGCGCCGACACGGTTCAGGATGGGACTTCGCGGCGGTGTCCAAGGAGCAGGAGGCGGTCCTCATGGAGTTCAACACCGGCCGCTTCGAGCAGGTCCTGGTGTCGGTCCCCGAACCCGAGGCCACGGCGACAGCGTTGGCCGCCGCCGCCGGCATCGCCCGCTGACGGGTGCGCCGAACAGGCCGGGATGCCCAGGTGTCACACCCGGGGCCCCCGGCCCGTCACGGAGCGTCGGTCAGAGGACTCTGACGTTGGCCGCCTGCAGGCCCTTCGGGCCCTGGTTGGTGTCGAACTCAACCTTCTGGCCTTCGTCGAGGTTTCGGTAACCCGTGCCGGAGATGGCGCTGAAGTGTACGAACACATCAGGGCCGCCAGCGTCCTGGGTGATGAAACCGAAGCCTTTGTCACCGTTGAACCACTTCACGGTGCCAGTTGCCATAGCGATCCCCTCCTTTCCTGGCCAGACTCGACCTGTGGATCACCAGGTCGTGGCCGTGGTCCGCGTACGGACCGGAGGGATCTCCATACATACTGATGTTGCGCCCTCAAGAAGCCTTAATGTAGCGCGGCCCTGACCAGGCCGGAACCTCCTGCGTTTTCCGGGCCATCGACCAGGCCTCGGATCCACCGTCGGAGCTGAGGCGTCGAAGGACACCGCTACGCTGCTTTCGGTCATGTTCCCCGCGGCCCAAGGCTTCGGGCGGACCGGCCCGACGTGGGGTCCCGGAGCCCGCACCGTGGTCCAGTCCCTGATCGTTGCCGTGTTCGTGCAGGGCCCAACCAGCGCCGAGCTCTACAAGTACGTCCCCAACCACCGGCCGCCGGTGCTCTCCGTCGTCGCCATTGCCGTCACCTTCGTCGGAGCCCTGGCCGTCCTGACCAGCCTGGAGCGCCTCGAGCGGTGGCGACGGTTCGCCGGCTCGCGCACCGTGTCGGTCATCCTGCTCGGCGGGATCGCCGTCGTCAGCCCCCCGCTGTACCACCTGTGGGCCCATCACCTGCCGGCGGGCACGACCGAGTCGGCGGTCACCCGGGCTATGAGCGAACCCGTCCACGCCCTGCTTCACGGGGACCAGATGTACCGGATCTCCCTGCCCGCCGACGTGCCCGCCAGCCCCGGGCCGGGATGGATCATCCTCAACGCCCCCTTCACCCTGATCCACGCCTCCTGGTTGCTGATTCCGTTCTGGCTGGCGGCCACCGCCGTGGTCATCCGCGTGGCCTACGGGCGGGGCCTGGAGGTCAACGTGGGCCTCGTCCTGCTCTGCGTCTCCCCCCACTTCGCCCGGATGCTCGCCGAGGACCAGGACCTGTTGGTGGTTCCCTGCGCCATAATCATCCTGATCGTCGTCACTCACCGGTGGATGCGGTCGATGCCGACGACCGCCGTGATCGGCATCTTCGCCGCCGCCGTGGCCACCTCGCGGCTTCTCTACGTGCTCTTCCCCGTTGTGCTCGGCATGCTTGCCTGGCGTCGCTCCCGGGTCCAGGCCGTCACCGTCACCGCCATCGGGCTGGCCGGCGCCGTGATGTTCAACGTGGTGGCAGCCATCGGCATCTCGCCGTACCCCCCGGCCCACCTCTTCGGACGCGCCGACATCAAAGAACCGACCTGGAACATCGCCGTCGGAGCGGTGGTCACCGTGGCCGTTGTCGTCGGCATGGTGCTGCGCTACCGGCGTGACGTCCGCACCGGCGACACCGGCTGGCTGTGCTGGCTGGCCGGGGCATGGGCCGTGGCCCACGGCTTCATCGGCTTCGGAGAGCTGGCCCGCTTCCGTTGGGCCTTCCGCTACTGGGAGGGCGCCAACTACCTCTTCGTCGCCGCCCTGCCCCTCGTCGCCGGGGTCATGCTGTGGCGGGCCAGGACCGCAGCTGCGCTGCCGGGAGTGGACCGCCCACGAACCCCGGTCTAGATCTCGAACTGCACCCGAGCCACCCGTTCGGCCATGGGTCCCAGCACGCCCCTCAGCCGGTTGTGCTCCTCGTCCTCGTCGTAGGCCCGGTAGGAGGCGGCATCGGTGAAGTCGGCGACGATGGCGAACGACCAGTTGTCTGCGTCCCGCAGACCGGCATCGGCACCGATCGTGTAGGAGATGGTGCCCGGGCAGTTGAGCACCTGGAAGCGGGCCATCAGATCCCTGAGCGCTCCTCGATCATGCTCAGGCTTCAGCCTGACGAGAACAACATTGCGGATCATCGCCCGCCACCGTAGGCGACGGGCGGCCGGGCTCCCGAGGGTCACCTCACGGACGCAGGGCGGTCATCGCGTCCACCGCTCCACCGACCTCTGTCGGGAACTGCCGTGTTCTTGCCCCGCAGAACCGACAACCTACCCAGGGAGCACGATCTCGACTAGACCTGAGGGGAAACCGTGGCGCCTCGAAGAGCGTCGGACAGACGGGGGGAATGCACACATGACTTCTGGTGGTGAAGTGGTCCAGTGGCTCAAGTCCAGGGAGGTGGTCAAGCGGCTCACGTCCAGTGATGCGCCTGACGTGGTTCAGCGACTCAGGTCTGCGGTGGCCACCTGGCAACAACCCAGGTCCGGGCCCAACCGGCACATGGTCGGCCATACGGCGGGCGAGCTGACCCAAGCGGCGCGCGACGCCGGACGTCGGGTCATGGACGAAGCTCTGCAGGCCGCTCTCGAGCGCAACGGCTTCGA
This sequence comes from Actinomycetota bacterium, assembly GCA_030948425.1. Taxonomy (GTDB): domain Bacteria; phylum Actinomycetota; class Acidimicrobiia; order Acidimicrobiales; family Palsa-688; genus JALZAH01. The sequence continues at coordinate 27 of JALZAH010000110.1, read as the reverse complement.
CGATCGCCGGGCCGCCCAGCTCGATGC
>JALZAH010000109.1 GCA_030948425.1 Actinomycetota bacterium | reverse complement strand
GTGCGGAACCGACCGGCACTTGCCGGCGTGGACGATCGACCGGCACCGCCACCACCGCCGCCGCCACTTCCGCTGCGATGAGAACGTGCTCCGCCCGTGGATGCCCGGCGCCGGCTCCCGGGGCCGCCGTTGCCGGTCGGGCGCCGTTGCTCCCACTGGGGGCGACGCTGCTCGGCCGGCTCAGCGTGGGGAACGAACGGGGCGGAGGCGGGCAGGGCCGAGGGGTCGGGGGTGATCAGCTCCTGGGCGTAGCCCAGTTGGCGTTGCAGGGTTCGCACCTCCTTGGCCTGATCAGGTCCGACCATGCTGACCACGACGCCGTCGGCGCCGGCCCGGCCCGTCCGCCCGGAGCGGTGCACGTAGTCTTTGGAGTCGGCAGGAAGGTCATAGTGCACCACGCAGGCCACGGCGTCGACGTGGATCCCCCGGGCCGCCACATCAGTGGCCACCAAAGCCTGCACGGCGCCACCCTTGAAGGCGGCGAGTGCCCGGTCCCGCTGAGGCTGGCTGCGAGCCCCGTGGATGGGGGCAGCGCTCACTCCGGCCTGGGCCAGGCGCTTGACGAGGCGGTCCGAGCCGTGGCGGGTCCGGCAGAAGATGATGGCTGGGGCGTGGGCGGCAACGACCTCAGCGGTCAGCGCCACTCGGCGCTCCGTGGGGGCCTTCCAGAACACGTGGTGGACCTCGCTGGCGTCGGCGTGGTCGGCTACCACCTCGTGGCGGCGGGGGTGGTGTTGGTAGCGCTTCACCAAGACGTCGACCTCACCGTCGAGGGTCGCCGAGAACAGCAGGCTCTGGCGGTCCTTTCTGGTGGCGTCGAGAAGTCGTCGGACGGCGGGGAGGAACCCCATGTCGGCCATGCGGTCGGCCTCGTCAACAACGACGAGACCGACGTGGGCCAGGTTGACGTCGCCCTGGGCGACGAGGTCCTCGAGGCGGCCGGGGCAGGCCACGACGATGTCGACGCCTTTGCGCAGGGCGGCCCGCTGCCCGCCGTAGCCGACACCGCCGTAGATGGAGGTGACCCGGAGACCGCTCACTGCGGCCAGAGGCTCGATGGCGGTCTGCACCTGGGCGGCCAGTTCCCTGGTGGGAACCAGGATGAGCCCGAAGGGGCTCCCGGCCGGCGAGCGCTTGGCGCCCCCGCGGGCGGCCTTGGCAGCGACCACGGCGGGGATGGCGAAGGCCAGGGTCTTGCCCGACCCGGTCGGCGCCCGGCCGGACACATCCCGACCGGCCAGAGCGTCGGGCAGGGTCGCCGCCTGGATGGGGAACGGCTCGTCGATGTGACGTTCGCTGAGGACGGTGGACAGCGCGGCAGGTACGCCGAGGTCCGCGAAGGAAGAGGACAACGTGGAAGGCTCCGATGCGATGAGACGGGGTTTGGGCCGATGGTCGGTCCGGGTGCTACCCCGAGTCGCCGCTGGTCCCGCCGGTGAGAACCGGCGACCGCCAGCCCTGGGGCCAGTCGGTAGTGTTCTCAGCCTACCAAGTCGGGGGCCGCTGGCGTACCTGGGGCCGGTCAGGCGCCTCGGCGGGCCCGGAGCAACCCGCTGGCCTCCTTCAGATCGGCGTTGCCGGCGGTGGCCGCTTTGATCTTACCGATGAAAAACCCGGTGAGGCGATCCTCGCCGGCAACGAAGCGCTGCCACTCTCCGAGGTTGGTGGCGACGACCTCGTCGACCACTGCGGCCAGGTCCTCGGCGGCCATGGCCTCGAAGCCGAGTGACTGGGCGATGGTTGTCGGATCCCCGCCCGAGGCCAGCAGCTCCTTGAGCACGGTACGGGCCTGGGCGGTGGTGAGCTCTCCGCCGGACTCCATCGCCACCAGGCGGGCGAAGGCATCGGGGACCAGGCCGGTGGCGTCATCGATGCTCGCTGCCACCTCGTTGGCCAGGCGCTTGACGGCTAGTGACGCGTCGCCGCCGGCGTCAACGGCGGCGGTCACGAACCGGTCGAGGTCGAGGGCGACGACGGTGACGACGGCGTCAGCGTCGGATGTCATCCCCGCCGCCAACGCCACCCGCTCCCGACGTTGTGCAGGAAGGGCCGGCAGCGCGGCGACCACCGACGCCACCCACGAAGCAGGCGGATCGACGGGCACCAGGTCCGGTTCGGGGAAGTAGCGGTAGTCGAACGCCTCCTCCTTGGAGCGCATAGAGCTGGTCCGGCCCTCGTCCTCGCTCCAATGGCGGGTCTCTTGCACCACCCGACCGCCATTTTCGACCAGTTCAATCTGGCGGCCGACCTCATAGTCGATGGCCCGCCCGAGTGAACGGATGGAGTTCATGTTCTTGATCTCGCAGCGGGTGCCGAAGGTGTCGTTCCCTGCCGGGCGGATCGACACATTGGCGTCGACGCGCAGCGAGCCCTCCTCCATCTTGCCGTCGGAGGCCCCGGTGGCCACCAGGATGGCCCGTAGCTCCTCCACATACGCTCGAGCGTCGGCGGCGTTGCGAAGGTCCGGGTGACTGACGACCTCCACCAGGGGGACCCCGGCCCGGTTGTAGTCGACCAGCGAGTGATCGGCCCCGCTGATGCGCCCACCCCCACCGACGTGGGCAGACTTGCCGGTGTCCTCCTCCATGTGGGCCCGCTCCACCCGGATGCGCTTGCCACCGGGCAGCTCCAACCAGCCCTCGGAGTTGATGGGCTGGTCGTACTGACTGATCTGGTAGTCCTTGGGCATGTCCGGATAGAAGTAGTTCTTCCGGTGGAACAACGACGCCCTGATGGTGCAGTGCAGGGCCGTCCCGATGCGCATGGCCAGCTCCACCGCCTTGCGGTTGATCACCGGCAGGGAGCCGGGCAGCCCCAGGCACACCGGACAGACCGAGGTGTTCGCCTCCTCGCCGAAGTGGTTCCGGCACCCGCAGAACATCTTCGTCTCGGTGCGCAGCTCGGTGTGGACCTCGAGGCCGATCACCGTCTCCCACGTCCTGGTCACCGCACTCATGGAGGTCATTGCCCAACTCCTCCTCGCGTCGCCGCTGCGGCTTCGAGCACAGCTGCCACCTGGAACATCACGGTTTCGCCCAACGCCGGCGCCAGGACCTGTACGCCGAGCGGCAGGCCGTCGCCACCGGTCCCGAATGGGACGCTCATCGCCGGATGGCCGGCCAGGTTCGACGGGATGGTGCACACGTCGTTCAGGTACATGGTCAGCGGGTCGGCGGTCTTGGCACCGATGGAGAACGCCGTCCCCGGTGCCGTCGGGCCCAGCAGCACGTCGAAGTCCCGATAGGCGGCAAGGAAGTCATCGATGATCAAGGTGCGGACCTGCTGCGCCTTGTTGTAGTAGGCGTCGTAGTACCCGGCCGACAGGGCGTAGGTGCCAAGCATGATCCGTCGCTTGACCTCGGGACCGAATCCCGCGGACCGGGTCCGCAGGTACATCTCGGTGATGTCGGCCCCCTCCTCCCGTCGGCCGTAGCGCACCCCGTCATAGCGGGAGAGGTTCGACGACGCCTCCGCCGGCGCGATCAGATAGTAGGCGCTCAGTCCGAACACCGATGCGGGCACGCCGACCTCGTCGACCTTGGCCCCGGCGGCGGCCAGGGCATCGGCGGCCTCCCTGGTGCGGGCCACGACGTCGGCACCGATGCCCTCGGCGTCGATCAGCTCGCTGACCACCCCGACTCGAAGACCTTCGACACCGGCGCCCAGACGGGCGGACGCCCGAGGCGGGTCGCCGGGCAACGACGTCGAGTCGGCCGGGTCGTGGCCGGTGATCACATCGAGAGCGGTGGCGGCATCGGCCACGGTCGCCGCCAACGGACCGATCTGATCGAGGGAGCTGGCGAACGCCACCAGCCCGTAGCGCGACACCATCCCGTAGGTGGGCTTGACCCCGACGACCCCGCACAGGGCGGCGGGCTGGCGGATCGAGCCGCCGGTGTCGGATCCGAAACCCAGGGCGGCGAAACCGGCGGCCACCGCCGCTGCGCTCCCCCCCGACGAGCCACCCGGCACCCGGGAATGGTCATGGGGGTTGCGGGTCGGCCCGAACGCCGAGTTCTCCGTGGAGCTGCCCATGGCGAACTCGTCCATGTTGGTCTTGCCAACGGCGACAGCGCCGGCCGCCCGAAGCCGGCCGATCACCGTGGCGTCGTAGGGGGCCAGCCAGCCCTCGAGCATCCTCGACGAGCACGTCGTGGGCACGCCCCGGGTGCACAGGTTGTCCTTCAAGGCGATGGGCACCCCGGCGAGGGGCCCGGGGTCATCCCCCTTAGCGACGCGTCGGTCGACGGCGGCCGCCTCGGCGCGTGCCTGCGTATCGGTCACCAGGTTGAAGGCGTGCACGGCGCCCTCGCCGTCGGCCACCCTGGCCAGGTGCTCCTCGAGGACGTCGACGGCGCGCCGCTCACCGGAGCGGACAGCGGCGGCGATGGTCCGGGCCTCGGGAAACGGCTTCCCGGTGATGCTCACGGGGCCTCACCGAGGATGCGGGGGACCCGGAAGCGGTCCTGCTCGGCGGCCGGTGCCTGGGCCAGCACCTCATCGCGGTCGAGGGACGGGCGAACGACGTCGTCGCGCAGCACGTTGACCAGGGGGATGGGATGCGCGGTGGGGGCGATGCCATCGGTGTCGAGGGCGGCCACGTCGGCGGCGTGACCGAGGACGGCAGCCAGTTGCTCGGTGAAGATCTCGAGCTCGGCGTCGGAGAGCGACAACCGGGCCAGGCGGGCCACGTGAGCCACGTCCGCAGTCGTGATCGGGGTCGACATAGCTTCATGGTAGGACGCCGGCGCCCCTCCACCGTTCCGAACGACGCCAGCGGTGACTCCTCGCTGCGCTACCGTCGGCTTCGCCTTTGTCAAGGCGCCAACGACGAACGAGGGGTTGCATCCGTGGCCAAGTACGCGTTCTTGAGCGATAGATGGGTGAGTGAAGCCCGGAAGATCCGGGCCGAGTATCAAGACCGCGCCCCTCAGGTCCCCGTCCCCGTCAGGATGAACCTGATCGTCAAAGATGTCCCCTCGGAGCACGGCTCGCTGCACGCCCATCTGGACACCTCCTCGGGGCGCCTGGACCTCGATGTCGCCCACATCGACAATCCCGACCTGACGCTGACGGTGGACTCGGTGACGGCCAGATCCATTCTCATCGACGGCGATCCTCAGGTGGCCATGACCGCGTTCATGGGTGGGCGCATCAAGGTGGACGGTGACATCACCAAGCTTCTGGCCCTGCAGTCGGCGGGCATCGTCGGGGGCGCCGACCCTCTCGGCAGCGAGATCGCCGAGCGCATCAACGCCATCACCGAGTAGCGCCGTTGGAAGGCTTCGGTCCCCAGGGCTGAGGAGGGCGTCGGGCGCCAGCGGTCGCTGGGGATCACCACAACGTCCAGAGCGGCGCTGGCGGCGACGACCGTGTGCGCAGGGGTGCCCCGGTGGCGCGAGTGTCGTGCGCCTCACCGCTTGCCGATGCTCGCCCTCAGCTGGCGGTGGCCGTTGGGCCCTCCTCTGCCGTCCCCGACGCCATCTCCGATCCCGCTGCGGACCCCGCTACCGTGTCGGGTCGGGAGTCGGTGTCGCCGGGGAGACGGCCGTGGTCGAGCAGATCGGCGAAGGCCGCCTCGTCGACGATGGGGACACCGAGCGCCTCCGCTCTGGTCACCTTGGCCGCCCCCGCATCGTGGCCGGCGACGATCGCTGTCGTCTTCTTCGACACGCTGCCCGGCGCTTTGCCACCCCGGGCCTTGATGGCGTCCTCGGCGTCCTCCCGGGACCAGCCGTCGAGGGTTCCGGTCACCACCACCGAGCGGCCGGCCAGGACCTGGGGCAGGGCCGGGCCACCCGGACCCTCGAAGTTGAGGCCGGCATTCCGCAGGCGGTCGACCACGGTCCGGTTGCGCGCCAGGTCAAAGAACTGCCGGACGCTGGCGGCGATCACCGGCCCGACACCTTCGACCACGGCCATGTCCTCGACACTGGCTTCGACGATGCGGTCCAGGTGGCCCATGGACCGGGCCAGCACCCGACTACCCGTGGAGCCCAGGTGGCGGATGGACAGTCCCACCAAGAGGTTGGCCAGCGGGCGCGACCGCGACGCGCTGACGGCGGCGCGCAGGTTGTCGATCGACTGGTCCCCCCAACCCTCGAAGGCCCCCACCGCCTCGAAGTCCAGCCGGTAGATGTCGGCCACGTCACTGAGCAGGCCGGCCTGGGTGAACTGGTAGACGGTGCGCTCCCCCAGGTGCTCGATGTCCATGGCCCCCCGCGACGCGAAATGTGAGATGCGCTGCACCTGCTGGCCGGGGCAGTCGACGTTCACGCAGAACGTGTCGCTCTCGCCGTCGAGGCGTACCAGTGGTTGGCCACATGATGGACACACCGTCGGGAACGACCACGGCTCGGTACCTGTGGGGCGGGCCGAGAGGACGGGCCCTCGGACCTCAGGGATGACGTCGCCGGCTCGACGAACGACCACCGTGTCACCGGGTCGGACGTCCTTGGCCTGGACCTGATCCTCGTTGTGCAAGGTGGCCAGGCCGACTTTGGCCCCGCCGACCACCACCGGTTCGAGCATGGCGAAGGGGGTGGCCTTTCCGGTGCGGCCGATGGACACCATGATCCCGTTGAGGTGGGTTGTGCGCTCCTCGGGGGGGAACTTGTAGGCGATCGCCCACCGGGGAGCCTTGGACGTCGAGCCCAGCTCCTGGCGCTGCGTCAGGTCATCGACCTTGATCACCGTGCCGTCGATCTCGTAGTCCAGCTCGTGGCGGTGCTCGGTCCATGACCGGCAGAACTCGTAGACCTCGTCAAGGGTGCCGAGGACCCGGATGTTCGGGTTGACGGGGAAGCCGGCGTCGGTCAACCAGGCCAGGGTCTGATGGTGGCTGATGTAGCCGGGGCCGCCGCTCAAAGCGCCGATCTGGTATGCCCAAAAGGCCAGCTCCCGGGTAGCAGTGATGGTCGGATCCTTCTGGCGCAGCGACCCCGCGGCGGCATTGCGAGGGTTGACGAACACCCGGGCCCCGGCCGCCTCCGCCCGCTCGTTGAGCCGAACGAACGCCGAGGTGGCCATGTAGATCTCGCCTCGGACCTCGACCACGTCGGGCACCTCCCCGTCCAGTCGGTGGGGGATGACGTCGATGGTCTCCACGTTGGCCGTCACGTCCTCGCCCGTTACCCCGTCACCCCTGGTCGCCGCCCGGGTCAGGCGCCCCCCCTCGTAGAGGAGGCTCATGGCCAGACCATCGATCTTCAACTCGCAGACGAAGTGGACGTCGCCGGAGATGTAGCGCTCCATGCGCTTTCCCCACGCCAGCAGCTCCTCGGCACTGGTCGTCTTGTCCAGCGACATCATAGGGAGGCGATGGGTGACAGGGGTGAACAGCTCCGAGACGGCGCCACCCACCCGCTCGGTCGGCGAGTCGGCCTCGGCCAACTCGGGGTGCTCCGACTCGATGGCAGCCAACTCGGCTACCAGCGCGTCGAAATCGGCGTCGGGGATCTCCGGGGCGTCATCGATGAAGTAACGCCGGGTGTGGTGGTCGATGGCGGCCCGCAGCTCGGCCACCCGCTCACCTGGCGCTGCCCCTGCGCTGCCGGGGTCGGGCGGCGATCCGCTCTGTGGCCTGTCACTCATCACGATGACGATACCGGGAGGCAATGACGACGTCAGCAGGCCGGCCCTCGGGTCAGCCGGGAGTGACGCACCTCCACCAAGCAGAAACTCGGCGTGACGGTGCCCGATTCGCTGCTCCTCAGCGACCGACCCGGCGGAGGTTGGCTGCGTATGTCGAGAGGTGGAGGGCCAGACCGAAGATGATCAGCGCCAAGGGTATGTGGATGGCGAGAAGGCCGGGGTGGGCACCAGCCTTGCCGAAGTCACCGATCCGGCCAGCGATGCCGATCTGGATGACGACGGCGACGAGCAACGCCACGGTCTCGGAGAGCACCACGCGCCCACCGACCCTGCCTCGCCACATGCTCACGGCAACAACGACCGACGCCAAGGCAAGCAACGCGATCAGATAGGCGACGCCCGAGTGAACGTTGATCCAACCATTGCGGTTCGGCTCCCGAGTGAACACGCCAGCGGTCACCGCCTGCACGAGAACGCCGAGGGCGACGACGCCGACGATGGCACTGATGGACGACACGGCCCTGGGGCTCGGCGGCGCGCCTACATCCGACCGGTTGCTCGACATGGTTGCTCCTGACTCGGCTCCTGGTCACACCCTAGGTCCCGCCTCGGTCAGTAGACGTAGGCCCTTACAGGGTGAAGTCCTCGGCATCCTCCTCGGCGTCGTCGTCGGGCTGCTTGGCCACCGGCAGGGTCGAGAAGATCGCCGGTGGGTCCCGCCAAGCCGGCGCCGGGTGGCCATGCCGGGCGTCGTTGACGGCCCGCCACACCCGCTCGGGCGTGCAGGGCATGTCGATGTGTCGGATGCCCAGGTGGCTGAGGGCGTCCACCACCGCGTTCTGGACCGCGGGGGTGGATCCGACGGTGGCCGACTCGCCGATCCCCTTGGCTCCGATGGAGTTGAGCGGGGACGGCACCTCGGTGTGGGCAACCTCGAAGCTGACCAGTTCGGCGGCGCTGGGCATGGCGTACTCGGCCAGGGTGGCGGTCAGAGGGTTGCCCTCGGCGTCGTAGACGAACTCCTCCCACAGCGCCTGAGAGATGCCAGAAGCCAGCCCGCCGTGCACCTGGCCGTCGACCAGGAGGGGATTCAGGATCCGCCCACAGTCATCGACGGCGATGTGGCGCAGCGGCGTCACCAGGCCCGTCTCGGTGTCGACCTCGACAACCGACACGTGGGCCCCGAAGGGGAAGGTGGGGCCGTCCTGACGGCCGTCGTGTTCGACCACGAGAGGTTCGCCGGCCTCGGTCGCTGCCCGGGAGATCTCCGCCCAGGTGAGCGACCTGGCTGGGACACCGGCAACGCCGAAGGTCCCGTCGGGACCGAGGACGATGTCGCCGGGTGCGGCCTCGAAAAGGTCGGCGGCGATGGCCCGGCCCCGCTCGGCGAGCATCACCGCGGTCTCGGCCACCGCGTTGCCGCCCAGCTGCAACGACCGGGATCCGCCCGTACCGCCCCCCCGAGCAACGATGGCGGTGTCGGACTGCACGTAGCGGATGCGGTCCATATCGATGTTGAGGCGGTCGGCGACGAGCATGGAGAAGGCGGTGGCATGGCCCTGACCGTGCGCCGACGTCCCTGCCGACACCGTGGCCCGCCCGTC
>JALZAH010000082.1 GCA_030948425.1 Actinomycetota bacterium | reverse complement strand
CGCCCGGGTGGTGCCCGAGCTGATGGCGGGGCTGGTGTCGTCGATCGTCAGCTCGTCGGTCAGCGTGCAGCGCGGCGAGGCCGAGCTGGTGCCGCCCGAGGTGGGGTCCATGACGCCCATCCCCGTCGATCAGCTCGACTGAGTCCGCGTGGGCGCGACATCGTTCGGTCGACCATCGCCGGCATCAGCGGCCCCGTGGAGGCTCAGAGGGGACGTAGCCTCGTCGGGTGCGGGCATCCGGGCCGAGAGCGGGGACATCGGGGGCTGGGCGTTGCGAGCGGCCAGCGTGACCGGCGTCCGTCATCGACTGGCCGGCATGGGCAATGACGACGCCTTTGCGTGGCACTCGGGCGCCTCGGCGCTGACGGTGGCGGTGGCTGACGGCGTGGGCAACGTCGCCGGTTCGTGGCGTGCTGCCGCCCGGGCCGTGGACGTGGCCGTCGATGCCGCCTGCCGGGTCATCGGCGACGATGCTGGCGACGTCTCGGGCAGCGATGCGACGCTGAGCGCCATCGCCGTGGCCACCGCCGTGTCCGCCGCCAATGATGCGCTCACCGGTCGGGAGGGAGCGACCACCCTGGTCGTCGCCGTGGTCGGAGGCGACGGCGCCGTCACCACCGCCCGGGTGGGTGACAGCAGCGCCTTCGTGCTGGCCGGCGGGGCGTGGGAGGAGCTGTTCGTTCCCGCCCCCTCCGGCGACGATGGAGGCGTGGTGTCGACCATCACCTCGGCTCTGCCGTCGCCGGCGCCGCGCCCGCAGTCGGCGGTGACGCAGCTGTCGCCCGGGGCCGCCCTGGTGCTGGTCACCGACGGGGTGGCCGACCCGCTGCGCGACGGCCCCAGCACCGTCGCCCCCGCCCTGGCCGGCGCCCTCGGCGTACCTCCGGGTGTCGTGGACCTGATCGGGGTGGTCGACTTCTCCCGCCAGGGCTGCCACGACGACCGGACGCTGCTCGGGGTGTGGCGCCTGGCGCCGGCCGCCGCACCACCTGGCTACGAGGCCTAGATGTCGGGCAGCGACGACATCCGTCTCCTCGGGCGAATCCTGGGCGAGGTCATCGCCGATCAGGACGGTGACGAGGTGTACCAGGTGGTGGAGTCCATCCGTCAGGCGGCCACCGGGGAGCGGCGGGGCCGGTCCGAGGCCCGCCTCGTCCCGCTCCTCGACGGTCTCGATGACGCCATGACCCTGCCTGTGGTACGGGCGTTCAGCACCATCTCCTTGCTGGCCAACATCGCCGAGGACGTCGCCGAGAACCGCCACTACCGCTCGTGGCGGGTCGGGGGCCGTCGGGGCGGGCCCCGCACCTTGCGCCACATGATCGAGGGGATCCTGGCCGGACCGACATCGACCGCCGAGCTGGCCGGCATCGTCGGTCACATGATGGTCGGACCGGTCCTCACCGCTCATCCCACCGAGGTGCGCCGCCGGACGTCGCTCGATCGCAGCCGGCGGGTGGCCGGCCTGCTCGAGGAGCGGGACCGGGCGGACTTCGACGACACCGAACGACGGGCCTGGGAGGCTGCTCTCGCCGTCGAGATCCTCAGCCTGTGGCAGACCGACATCCTCCGCCCGTCGCGCCCGCGAGTGCGCGACGAGGTCAACACCGCGCTGCGCTACTACGACCTGTCGCTGTTCGAGGAGGTCCCCCGGCTGCATGCCGACCTGGCCCAGGAGCTGCAGGCCGCCGGGGTGGCCACCGACGGCGACCGACCGGTGATCCGGTTGGGCTCGTGGATCGGTGGGGACCGCGACGGTAACCCCAACGTGACCGCCGAGGTCCTCGACTACGCGCTGAACAGGCAGGCCACCGCCGTGCTCACCCGCCACCTCGACGCCCTGCGGCGCCTGGCCATCGACCTGTCCATGTCCGCTGACCTGGTGGCGGTGACCGACGAGGTGGACACGCTGGCCGAGCAGTCCGGCGACGAGTCTCCGCTGCGGACCCGGGAGCCCTACCGCCGGGCCGTCAACGGCATGTACGCCCGGGTGGCGGCCACCGCCCGGGTGGCGGTGGGCACTGTCCCTGGCGCCGAACCGCGCGTGGACCGCCCCCCCTATGCTCGGCCCGAGGACCTGATCGCCGATCTGGTCGCCGTCGAGGCATCGCTCGTGGCCCACGGGGGGGCGGCCCTGGCCGCCGCCCGGGTGGCTCCGGTGCGCCGGGCGGTCGAGGCGTTCGGGTTCCATCTGTGCTCGATGGACCTGCGCCAGAACGCCGACGTCCACGAGGTCGTCCTCGCCGAGCTGCTGGCCCAAGCGGGGGAGTGCGCCGACTACGGGGCGCTGGGCGAGGATGAGCGGGTGGCGTTGCTGGCCGCCGAGCTGGAACGTCCCCGTCCACTCGCCGCGCCGTGGATCACCTTCAGCGACCAGACCGAGTCGGAGCTGGCCATCCTGCGTCGAGCGGCGCAGGCCATCGGCGCGTTCGGCTCCGCGGCGGTGCCCAACTACGTCATCTCCAAGTGCACGTCGGTCAGCGACCTGCTCGAGGTGGCGGTGCTGTTGCGCGAGGTCGGCCTGTGTCGGGCCACCGATGACGGGGTGGCCTCCGAAGTCATGGTCGTACCCCTCTTCGAGACGATCGCCGACCTGACCTCCGCCGGTGACACGTTCCGCGCTCTGATGGATCTGGGGGTGTGGCGTTCGGTGGTGGCCCACGCCGGCGGCTGGCAGGAGGTGATGGTCGGCTACTCCGACTCCAACAAGGACGGCGGCTACCTGACGTCGAACTGGGCCCTGTACCGCGCCGAGTCGGACCTGGCGGCCGCCGCCCGGTCGAGCGGCGTGCGCCTGCGGCTGTTCCACGGGCGGGGTGGCGCGGTGGGTCGAGGAGGCGGACCGGCGTTCGAGGCCATCGTCTCCCAACCGCCCGGCAGCGTCGCCGGCCAGCTGCGGGTCACCGAGCAGGGCGAGGTCATCGCCGCCACCTACTCCGACGTCGACCACGCCCGACGGGGTCTGGAGGCCCTGGTCGGCGCCACCCTCGAGGCCAGTGTGGCCAGCACCGTGGCGGGCGAGGACATCGGCTCGGAGGATGTGGCCGTCATGGATGAGCTGTCGACGTTGGCCGAAGCGTCCTACCGGTCCCTGGTCTACGGGGTCGACGGCTTCGTGGAGTGGTTCAGGACCGCCACCCCGGTGCGCGAGATCGGCGAGCTCAACATCGGCAGTCGACCGGCGTCGCGCACGTCGTCCACCAGTGTCGAGGATCTGCGGGCCATCCCCTGGGTGTTCTCGTGGAGCCAGTGCCGGCTGATGCTGCCCGGTTGGTACGGGACGGGCAGCGCTTTCGAAACCTGGGTCAATGGTGACCACGACCGCCTCGAGCAGCTGATCGACCTGCACCGACGGTGGGGCTTCCTGCGCTCGGTGGTCGACAACATGGCCATGGTGCTGGCCAAGACCGACCTGGCCATCGCCGCCCGCTACAACGACCTGGTGCCCGACGCCGAGCTGCGCGACGCCGTGTGGCCGCGGGTGGTCGCCGAGCACGAGCGCTCGCAGCGAGCGGTCACGGCCCTGACCGGGCGTTCCCAGCCCCTCGAGGAGGGCACCGAGTTGGCCCGGGCCCTGACCAACCGCATCCCCTACCTTGATCCCCTCAACCACCTGCAGGTGGCGCTGCTGCGTCGCTGGCGGTCCGGGGAGAGGGGCCGGGTGGTCGAGCAGGGCATCAAGCTGACCCTCAACGGTCTGGCCACCGGACTGCGCAACAGCGGCTGAGCACGGGCGAAGAGCGGCCGGTCCGGCGGTAGGTTGGGAGCGAGATGAGCACGGCTGCCCCCCCGACCGAGGAACGACCATGGCAGCGAGCCAGCCGTCGGCGGCGGGAGGCCGGCCGTACCCACATCCGCTCCATCTGGTTCCTTCGCCGGATGGCGGTTGCCGAGGCCAGCGCATTCCTGGCCCTGCTCGCCGCCGCAGTCGTGCACTCGGTCACCGGCGGCGCCGGTACGGCCCTGTTCGTGCTCGGCAACGTGCACGGGGCAATCTTCACCACCTATCTGATCAGCATCGTTGTGTTCCGGGCCAAGGTTGGGTGGGGCCCGCTCATGTTGTTGCTGGTTCTGCTGGCCGGGTTCATCCCCGGCGGCGGCTTGATGGTGGAGCGCTGGGCCCTGGCAGCTCCCGGTAAGAAGCAGCGTCGGGACTAGTTGCGTGGCACCTTGGACCAGGCCACGCCCTTGTCGGAGCGCGGCTCGCCGGGCAGGCCGAGGACCCGCTCGCCCAAGATGTTGCGCATGATCTCCGACGTGCCGCCCTCGATGGAGTTGGCCCGGGAGCGCAAGAACAGCTTCTGCACCCCGCCTCCCATCCCGCCGGCGTCGACCGGCCGGTGCATCTCGTAGGAGTCGTAGAGCATGCCCTCGGGTCCGAGCAGGTCGATGCAGAGCT
>JALZAH010000074.1 GCA_030948425.1 Actinomycetota bacterium | reverse complement strand
ACGCCGGCCAGCAACAATGGCCATACGACGGCGTCGTTGAACCAGAAGCCGGTGTTGCGCACGATGAGCAGGATCCCGATGAGCACGGAGCCGGCGGCCAGCACCTGGGCCAGGTCCCACCGGCGGTCGTGGATCACGGCTTGGGCCACCGAGGTCGTCTGGCCGTCGCGGGGAAGCAGGAACCACGCGGCGGCATAGGCGACCGCGCCCGTCCCGCCGGCGAGGGTGAGCACGACGATCGCGACCCGTACGACGGTGGCATCGACACCGAGGGAGCGGGCCAGTCCCCCGCAGACCCCGGCGACCATGCGGTCGCTGCTGCTCCGCGTCAGCCGGGGAGGCGATGGGGTCGGTCCGTGGCGTCCACCGGAGGTGGCCGGGGCTGCTGGATCGTGCGCCGACGCGTCGCTCGTCACCGACGCCGATGATCCCATGTGGATGTTGAGCCGACCATGGTGGCGCCTACGGAGGGCCGGGTCCGGGGAGGTCCGGGAACGTTCCGGGACAGCCCGGATGGACGCCGGCGGCCATGGGGCGCACGCTGGGGCCATGAACGCTGCTGATGACCACGACACGACCACGAACGCCGCCGGGCCCGGAGGCGGGGCCGTCCCCCGGCTCACCCGGAGCGGCAGCGACAAGATCGTCGCCGGCCTCTGTGGCGGCCTGGGCCGTCACTTCGGCATCGATCCCGTGGTCTTCCGCATCGCCTTCGTGGTGATGGCGCTGGCCGGCGGTTCGGGCGTGCTGCTCTATCTGGTCGGTTGGCTGCTGGTGCCCGACGACCACTCGGGGGCCACCATCCTCGACCGGGCCCGCCGCGGCCACAACTCCCACGTGGTGGCGGCGGTGCTCCTGGTCGCGGGCGCGGTCATCGTGCTCGACCGCTTGGGTGAGCATGGCGGAGGCGGCCGGTTCGGAGGTCTCGTGCTGTTGGCTGTGGGCGCCGTCGTCCTGTGGTCACGTCGTGGTGGACCAGCGTCGCCGCTTGCCCCGGTTCCGCCTGAGCACGGATCGATCCCGCCCGCGCCTCCGACCGCACCGCCGCCCTGGGCCCCCCCTCCGCCCCGGCCGTTGCCACCATCGGGGCCTGGCCCGGAGGCCTCGGGCGAGGACGGACCGTCGCGGGCGGGCCCATCCGAAGAGGCCCCGCAGGCGAAGCCCCGCCGCCCCCCGTCGGTACTTGTGGCCGTCACCCTCAGCGTGCTGGCCATCCTCACCGGGATCCTCGCCCTGCTCGGCGGCACGGGGGCCGCCGACATCCCCGTCGCCGTGGGCCTGGCCCTGGCCCTGCTGGTGGTGGGAGCAGCCCTGTGTATCGGCGCGTGGAGGGGGCGGGCCCGTTGGCTTGTGCCCCTGGGGATGGTGCTCGGCATCGCCCTGATGGCCGCGGTGGCCGTCGACGTCCCCATCCGCGGCGGCGTCGGCGACCGCGCCTACGAGCCCAAGGCGGTGAGCGAACTGCAATCGCCGTACCGGTTGGCGGCGGGCGACCTGGTCGTGGACCTGGGCGCGGTCGACCTGTCGGCGACGACGAAGGCGGTGACGGCCACCATCGGCGCCGGCGACCTGCAGGTGGTGGTCCCCGCCGGCGCCCAGGTGGTGGTGGATGCCCATGTCGGCGCCGGGACCATGACCGTCTTCGGCCGCCAGTTCGACGGGATGGACAACGGACGCCATCTGGTGGACCCGGGCCGGGAAGGCGGAGGCCGCCTTGTTCTGACGGCCAGGACGGGCTTCGGGAACCTGGAGGTGCACCGTGCCTCGTCATGACCTCGATGTCTTCTCCCTGGTGGCCGGGATCGTCTTGTCGGGCACGGCCCTGGTGGCCCTGCTCGACCAGGGCCTCGACGTGCCCGCTCGTTGGGCGCTGCCGATCCTGTTGATCGTCGTGGGCCTGGCGGGCCTGTTCACCACCGCCCTGCGCCATCGGGACTGAGGTCCGGGCCCTGGGGCCGACGCCTCCGGCGCGGCTGCGCTCTGCGGGCGTGGCCGCGGTCGTCGTCCTGTGGGTCTCGGTCGGGACGGGGATGTACCGCACCGGTCTCGATCCCGTGGGCGCTCGGCCCATCAGCTACCTGGGCACAGATCCGGAGACGGCGCTCGTGTTCCGGAGCGGGCTGATCGTGGCTGCGGTGCTGATGGCGGGGTTCTCTTGGTTCGTGTTCGGGCGGTTCGGCGCCCGGCGGAGCTTCCTGGCGGCCTTCCTGATCGGCCTCGTCGGCCAGGTGGTGGCCGCCGTGGTGCTGCTGTCGGGGCCCGGTGCCTCCCATACCGTCCATACCGTCGGGGGTCTGGTTCTCGGTGCCTCGCTGCCGATCCTGATGTGGCGCTTCGCCGCCGGCATCCCTCCGGGGTCGCCGCGACGGCATCGCGTCGAGGCCTACGGGTTGTGCTGGGTGGAGCTCGGCGCCTGTCTCGTGGGCGTGGGGCTGTCGGCCTCGATGAGGGCACCTCTCGCCGAGATCGTTCCCGCCCTGGCGTTCCATTTGTGGGTGGTCGTGATCACCATCTGGTCGACCACCGCGCCTCCCGGCCCGGGAAGAAGCGCAGCCGGCGCCGGGTAACGGCGTCGGCTGCGGCGAGAGCGACCGGGTCAAGCCGGGTCGGTGGGGGGAGGACGGCGGCACGCCCCGGTTGCTCTGACATGGAGAGTATGGAGGGCCAAGCTGGCAGGAACCTGCAGCAAACCTGTGAAGCGTCTGAGGATGCGAGCGGGGGATTCGTCCCTACGTGGGGTGGCGGAAGCGAAGCGGGAGCTGTTCGGTGACGCGGGCCCCGAGCAGCGTGGGAGTGCCGGTGGTGACTGCCACCACGGCGTAGTGGCCGGTCGCCCCTGGGTCGGCATCGACGACGTCACCCGGTCGATAGTCGGACCGGTACGCGACGAGGCACACGGGGTCGTTACTGCTCACCCGGGCCTCGGGAAGGTGCGCACTCAGCGACTGCGCGCTCACCCGGCGCACCCCGACGAGCTTGCCCTTGTGGTGCACGGCGCCGCTGGCGACGGCCAGCGAACGGAAGCACACGCTGGCGTCGGTGTTGAGCGAGCTCCGGGGACCACCACACGCGATGGTCAACATCGCCATGATCGCCAGGATCGCGGCGACCACCGTGAGCCGGAGACGGTCCAGAACGCCCGTCACGGTGCCCCCTCCCGCAGCGCCGGGCGCGGGCCTTGAGCGGCGTGGCGGGTCCGGGCCGTGAGCACCGCCCAGGCCGTCCAGCCCAGGGGGAGCATGGCCCAGAAGCTCACCACCCGGTACAGCAGGACAGCGGCCACCGTCGACGCCTCGTTGTTGCCGTAGGCCACCAGGGCGATGGCCAAGCTGCCCTCGACCACCCCGAGCCCGCCCGGGGTGATGGGAAGGTTGGCGGCCAGCTGGCCGGCGCCGTAGGCGAGGACCAGGCCCTGCCAGGGCACCGTCGCCCCCACGGCGAGGAACGCAATGGCCAGGCAGGCGCAGTCGGCGAGCCAGTTGACCTCGGACCAGCCCAGGCCGATGAGCCAGTCGCGGCGGCTGGGTGTGATGACCATCAGTCGCTGCCAGGCTTTGGAGACGATGTCGTGGGCATTGCCCCGGGGGCGGTGGACGAGCCGTTGGATCATCCGGAGGACCCACGAGCCCACCGTGATGGGCACGTGACCCCCGCGGCGTCGCACCACCACCACGACGGCCACGGCCACCACGGCCATGACGAGGATCGTCCCGACCAGGTTGAGCTCGGTGGCCGTGTCGCCGGCCAGCGCCACTCCGACGCCGGCGAGTAGGGCCAGGGACGCACCGGAGAGGATCTCGACAGCCACCATGGTCCAGGCCGCCAGGACGTCATCGGCACCCCGGACCCGGAACTGGCGGTAGGCGAACACGCTGGCCCAGGCCACACCGCCGGGAAGGCTGTTCTGCACCGAGTTGCCGGCCAGGGCGATGCCGGTGAGCGGCCAGAGCCCCACCCGGAGGCCTCCGGCGCACAGCATCCGCCGCTCCACCTCGGCGAAGGCCACCACCGACGTGATCTCGATCGAGAAGGCCAGGACCAGCCATCCCCATCGGAGGTCGCCGAGGATGGTCGCCGCCCCCTCCAGCTCGGTGCGGCGGCCGGCCACCAAATTGACGGCAATGGCGGCCAGAGCGACGAGGGCAACGAGGCGCACGGCCGTCCACGGCCACGACCGCCCGCCATGGCCGGCCGGGCCGGCGACGGTGACGGGGGCGAGGCCGGTCGGTTCGCCCGCCGGCGTCACGTCGGCGAGCCGTGATGCGTCGTCAGCAGGATGGGCGATGCCGAGAGCTTCTCACCCCCCCGGTGCCTGAACGGTTCCGGCGACGCTTACACCGGTAGGTGGGTGTCGGGCTTGGCCGCCCCCTCGCAGGTGCACTCCTCGGTGGGTACCTCACAGGTCTGGCAGGCCACCCGGCCCTCGCCGGTCATGAAGACGTTCGCTCCGCACTGGGAGCAACTGCTCCGGCTCAACATGTCGTCGAGTTGGCTCATGGGGGTTAGGCCTCCTTTGGCACCTGGGCACGCATGGCGGCCACCGCGGCGGACACCCCGGCGCCGTCCAGCACGTCGGACATCACGCCGATCTGTTCCTCCCACACTTCGTCGGGCACCTCGGCCCGGACGGCGTCTTCGAGGACGTGGTACACGTCGAGGCCCAACTGGGCCCCAGCCAACGGTCCTGCATACGACGGGTCGCCCAGTACCACGGTCTCTGCGGCGATCTCTGCGCTCTCGGGATCGGGAGCGCCCAGGATCACCACCAGATTCTGTGGCCCGTGCTCACCGCTCAGCCGGAGAATCGCCTCCTGGCTGTGCAGATCCATGGCCCCTGCCGCAGTTCAGACGAAGCACTCGGTGGCTCCGAAGACCACCTTGCCTCCTGCGGCCCGGACACAGGCCTCGATGGAAGGTCCTGAGATGCCGTCGCGCTCTCCGAGGGCGATGACCATACGGTCTTTCAGCATTGGATGTGCTACCCCCCTTCGGGGTTCAGGGACTCGAGCGTGGTGTCGAGCCAGGACATCAGGGCGTCGGGCGTCAGCTCGGGGTCCGAAAGTCGGGCCACCTCGGTACCGTCGCGGAACAGGAGGAAGGCGGGCATGCCCATGACCTTCATGTCGATGCACAGCCGTCGGTTCTTGGGCGCCTCCAACTTGAGGACGCGCAGGTCGGGGCGCTCCTCGGCCAAGCGCTCCACGTGAGGGGTCAGGGCAACGCAGGGGATGCACGCCGGGCCCCAGACGTCGACCAGGACCGTACCCTCGGCCGTGAGGTCGGCAAAGTTCTCCTTGGTGGCTTCGGCGACGGTGGTCATGATCCGGCACCTCCTCGGTGGGCTTCGACATTGCGCTCGAGCAGCACGCTCATGCCGTCGGAGAGCTGGCACATGCGGCCCAGAAACAGGCTGCCTTTGGCCACGAGAGAGACCCTACCTGCGTCTCCGGACGTGAGCCTGCGCAGCGCATGGGGCAGGTAGCACAGGGCGGACGCCAGGTGGCCCTGGGTGGGAGCGAACCCGGGCATCCCCCGCTCGGTCACGAAGCCGGCGAGGCCGTCGCGTTCGATGTCGCCCCGACGTATGGCCAGAGCGGCCATGGTGCGGTAGTTGCGGGCGGCCACGTCGCCCGACCCCTGGGGCTCGGTGATCTCGGGGTTGTGCAGCTCGGTGGCGAAGTCGTCGACGTCAGTCATGGCCAGGCCGGCCCGCTGCAACGGCTCCACCGCGAGTGCCTCCATGATCTGGGGCGCCGACCCTCCGGCCGCCACCCGGTGACGACCCACAGCGTCGAGGCGCACGATGGGCGAGTGCCCGTCGTCGACGGTGATCAGGGCTGCAGTGCCGCCCAGCACGTCTTCGAGCACAGGCAGGTCGTGGGAGAGATGCCCCTGGAACTTCATGCCCAGCTTGGGAAGCGACCCGCCGGCCACCACCGCCACCCGGCCGAACACGCCGGAGGCAACCAGGGCTGAGGCCATCACCAGTGCCGGCACCGGTGCGGCGCAGAAGTTCTTGATATCGGCCCCCGAAGCCTCGGTGAGGCCGCCCGCCTGGGCCACGGCCTTGGCCAGGTTGCCACCCCCGCGCTGGTAGCGGTCGCCGATGGCCTCCTCGCCGCACGACAGCACGTAGTCGATGGACGTCGGGTCGACGTCGGCCGAGGCGAGCAGGTGCAACAGGGCAAGGGTGGCCGTGGCCTTCGATGCCAGGTTCTCGAGCAGGACATGGGCCGACAGCGACTCGTCGTCGGCCTGGGCTCCCCGGATGGCGCCGACGAGCCGATCGGCGCCCACATGTAGAGGCAGGGCACCGTCCTCGGCCGCCACCGCCTCGGCATCGCCTCTCGCCCGCTCGATGAGGTCGAGGTCGAGGGCCTTGGCCAGGGGATGGGCAGCCAGGGCGGCCGTCGCCCGGTCGGCCGCTGCCGGGTCGAGGGTGATCAGCCCGAACTCGTCGACCACGGCCAGCAGGCCGAAGAACTCCTCCTCGCCCACCAGCCCGCCGTCACGGCCCACGGCGGAAGCGTCAGCGCCGGGGCTGGCGCCGGCGCCGACCCAGGGCCGGGGCGGGAGGTCCCGCGGGTGGATGTTGCCCAACCAGGCCTGGTGGGGGGCGTAGGCCACGGCCTCGTCGGTACTGCGAAGGGCGGCGAGGAACGCCCGTTGGACCCCGGGATCCTTGGCCAGCTCCCGGCGTGGCTTCGACCCATGGCGGGCCAACCCGGGCACGTGGGCCAGGACCTGAGTGGCGCCGCTGACAACGGCTTTGGTGCTCATGGCTCCAGAATGGCCGTGGAAGGGGTGGTTAGGCCACTTCGAACACGGTGGGCTGTTTCACCGGCGTGCCCAGCGCTCCCAGCGCGGTTGCGACCAGGCGCTGCCTCCAGGCCACTTCGTCGGTGGCACCGAGCGACGGATCGCCCGTCGGGTAGGGGATGCCCCGGGTCGGAACGATCCGGGGCGCCCCCACCCGCATGGCGATGGACACCAGGTTGCACAGCAGCGCGGTCGGGATGCCCGCCCGCTCGAGTTCTTTGGCCAGCGTTGCCCCGCAACGCGTACCGGTTCCTCAGGTGGCGGTGAGAATCGCTGCCCTCACCTCGGAATGGCGCAGGTCGGCGGCCCACTCGATACCGAAACGTCGGGCGTTGCCCACCGACGTTCCGTTGCCGGCGGTCACCAGATAAGCCGGGTACAGGCTGCCGATGGAACCGTCACTTTCCAACCGGCGAGCGATGTCGAGGGGGAGGAGGCGATGGGGGTCCTCGTTGGCCCACACCGTGGAGAAGCCGCCGTGGACGGAACGCCACTCGCCGGGCACGAGGGTGTCGCGGTCCTCGAGGGAGTACCGCAGCCACTTGGTGGCGCGGGCCGACTCGAGATGGTCGGGGTTGTCGTCGGGCACGAGGGCCGATTCGGTGACCAGGGCCAACTTCACGGCCCCGAGGTCGTCGACCGGCGCCGCCGGAGTGACGTGGTCGAAGCGGGGGATCGGCACTTCGGTCGATGTCGTGTCGCCCCCGAGGCGCCCCATCACCAAGTCGACGGCGCGGTTGGCGGCGTTGTCATCGGCCACCCGCGAGCGGCGGGGCACTGCACCGATGCGCCCGTCGTCGGCCGTGAGCTCGTCGCCGGAGAGCACACGGCGGACGGCAGCGGCCAGGCGGTCGAGGGACGGGCCCATCTGCCGGGCGACCTCGCCGCTGGCCACCACCGGTGCGCCACCGGCTTCGTCGAGGCCGGGATTGTCAGGGTGCATGGCGGCGATGGCGGGAACCCCGGCGGCGGTGGCCGCCGCCACCACGCGCGCGCAGGCCAGGCCGTAACGGCCGCTGGTGATGGCGGGCCCGGCTACGACCAGATCGGGCTCAGCGGCCCGGAGGAGGTCGACGATCTCGGCGATCACCGCCGGGTCGCCCGACGCGTGGTCGTCGCCGCAGAACACCGTGGCCACCACCTCGTGCTCGGGGCCGATGAGCTGGGCCAGTCGCCGGCCCGGTCCGACGGGCTCGTCGCGCGAGGTCGGGGACGTGTCGGCCGAGTCCTCGCCACCCACGCCGGCGAAGAACTGGTTGATGTAGTGGACCACGCGACTCATGAGACGATCCCTTCCACGGCCTGAGCCGCCACTTCGGGGGCGCAGGTGAGGTGGCCCCAGCCCATCGGGCTCAGCGAGCAGTACACGACGGCGATCGGCAGCTCGAGCTCGTCGGTGGCCGGGCGGTCGACCAGAGCCACCCTGTCACCTCCGAGGGCCTGCTCGACGGCGGGCAACACCAGGCGTTCGTCGTAATTGCCGGTGCTCACCATGGCTATAGCCCGTTCCGGTGGGACGACAATGGGCGGGCCGGTGCCGTCGGGTCCGGCCATCTCCGCGAACAGGCCCACGGCGATCACTCCCGCGTCCTCCAGGGCGTCCATCTTCAGGGCCACGTCGGCATCGGCATTGCCGCCGCCTTCCTTGGTGAGGATGGCTGCGTCCCACCCTGCGGCTGCGCACAGCCGGGCGGCATGGGCCGACACGAGCTCCTTGTGGCCGGCGACGACTGGCTCGGGGGAGATGACCACACCGGCGAAGTCGAGGTCGATGCCGTCCCGGGCGCGCAGGGCGGCCACCACTGGGTGGTTCTGGTGCATGTAGGTGGGGTTCTTGAGCGATGGGTGCCCGAACTGTCCGCTCACCACGGCGCCGTCGTCGAAATCACCGGGATCGAGCATCGTGGGCAGGCTCCCCGAGAAGCTGCGCCCGTACACGAAGACGTCTTTGAAGGCGCCCTGTGTCTGGAGGTTGGTGACCGCCCCCACCCGGCTCCGGTTGCCGGCTTGTCTGGGCGATCTCGGGGCGGCGAAGTGCTCCTCGGCGTCGGCGGGGGCGTCGAGGGCGGCATCAGCCAGGTGGACGGCCAGCCGGAGCGCTCCCCGGCGCAGGGCCCGGTCGACTTCTTCCCACGGCGCCCCTTCGGCGGGCGTGAACTCCACCACCAGGTTGTGGGTGGCACCCAGGGGAGACAAGGGGGCTGCCGGCCCCGACATCTCGATCACCGCCTCCTGGGCCCGAGGCAGGTAGCCGGCCGTCACTACCGCGGCGCCCTTCAGCACATGGGTCCGGCCCCGACCCTGGACCTGGTCGGGCCCGAGGAAGCCGGCGAAGATGCCGCCCCCGCCTGGTCCCTTCGTGCGCGGCTCGACCGCGTCGAGCACCTTGACGATGCGCACCGATTGGCCGGGTGACGCCCAGCTCAGCCGTACGTCGGCCAGGGCGGGGTCGGCCACGCATTCCCGGGCCGCCGCCGGCGACACGGTGAGCCTCCCGGCGCCAAAGGCGGTCTCGGGACCCATCGCCACCTCACGGACCCGGTGGGTCAGCCGGGTCAGACCATTGTCAAGGTCCACGCTCATGCTCTCGAACTTACCTGGAGCGAAAACGCCTTGACTCAGACGAGCCTCGTTGTCCGGGTGTTCGACCTGAGCTGCGGGGACTAGAAAGGCACGTCGCCGGTCGTGTGCGACGCCACGTGAGACAGTGCCGTCAGGGAGGTCGAGTACCGATGTCGCAGCTTGACGCAGGTGGGGCGCCGGATAATCCGGACAGTCCGCCCCTCGAAGTCGAGGTCACCCCCGACGACACCTATGCCCGTGCCC
>JALZAH010000051.1 GCA_030948425.1 Actinomycetota bacterium | reverse complement strand
GTTGCAGGGGGTCCGAGCAGCATCTCAGGGGCGGTTCCAAGCCGAAGCTCACCTGGCCGATGCTGTGGCGCTCGCTCGGGGAGAGGGCCACTCGTTGGCGACCATGGGTGCCATGATCGGAACCTCGGGTGAAGCTGCCCGCCAGCGCTAACAGGCGGTCCCGCTCGGCTGTGGCGTGCTGATATCGGAGGGCTGCAGCTTGGCTGGCAAGGCCGATCCTGGGCCATCAGTTCCTTGGTCGTCAGCCCCGGCATCCTGGCCATGGTGGTGGCGGCATGGTGGCGGAGGTCATCGACGTGGAGCATCTCGGGGGCGCCCACCCAGCATCCACCGGTCTCGAACGGGGTCGCCCTTGAGGGCGGTCATTGATGGGGCTCACAGTGGTCAGCGTTCCGTACTGCCGGTCGGACGACCTGTGCCTTTCTGGAAGTGGATGCCGCTGCTCGCAACCCAAGCGTCCTAGAATGGACATATTCTCCTGCGGGTTACTTCGTTAAACGGTCAGGAAAGACCGACGGGCTCGATGGGGCGTGAAGGAGTGGCTCGGGTGAGAAAGGTGCTTCATCTGCTGGCGGCACTCGTCATCGTAAGCGTCGTGGTCGTGCCATGGAATGGCAGGGGAGCGGTGGCAGCGTCCGCTACGGCAGCCCCGGTCCCGACGCCCGATGATCTCGTCGTGGGCGCACCCATATCGCTACCGGCCAGCCTGCACACCGCCAACCCCGTCGGATCACCGGATCTGATCACGTCCTCGCAGGCGAACGTCGTTGCGGTCGCCATGTGGGAGCAGTGGGAGACGGCGTTGATCGATCGCGACACCACGGCGGTGAGTCAGCTCGTCGCTCCTGGTCCTCTTCGAACCGGTGAGCTGTACAACTGCGCATGGCCTCTTGGTGGGTGCGTCAAGGAGAGCCGTCCCCGGCCGATCGAAAGCGTCCGGACCGTCGTTCCAGTCCAAAGCGCCTATCCGATCTACTTCCTTGCTGAGATCCAGACATCTCAGTACGTCGATGCCGGCGACGGCCGTAGCAGTCTGGCACCGTGGGTCGAGTTGCAAATCCTCACCAAAGCGGGCCCGTCGACGCCCTGGCAAATGAATTTCGACTCCGGCTATAAAGGTGTCAATCCTACGAGTCCGCCCCTGCTGCCGTTCGACTCGCAGCCGCTGTCACCGTCAGACGAGCCTCCAGGGGCGGCCGGTGGAGATGTCGACAACCCCCGGCCAGGCTCGTCGTCGCCGACCCCGGGCAGTGGCTTCATCGGACAGCTCGCCGCTTACTGGCAGCACTGGAAGGACGACCGATCGGCACCCGCATCGTCGTTGTTTGTCAACGATGGGGAAACCAGCGGTTTCGGGGCCTACTTGGCCCAGAGTCCTCAGAACAACATCTACCGCGGTTCTCGTCAGCATTATCTGTTCAGCGCTGACAGAGCCGCCGGAGAGTGGACCTTCTCCGGCTCCGGCGGGCTCCCAGTGGTCTGCGGTACGGTCCTCGACAGTTCTACCAACACGCCCGTTTCGGCGCCTTCGCTGCTTCAGAACACGTCCCGGTCAAACTGGGGGATGGCCCTGCCGGCCGGGTACTACAAGCGGATCGATTCCAAGACCATCCATGAAACGTGCATCTACGAGGTGCCCGGCGGTCTTGACGCGGCAGGCAACACCGATTTCGACATCTCCAGCAGGGGGGTCCGGGCGTCAGGCCTTGCTGCGGGTATCCCGTTCCCACTGAACCTGATTCTGGTCGCTCTTGCGATCGGCATGATCATCGCCATGGTCATCCTCGTTCAGCGACACAACCGAAACCGACCACTGCCCTATCCGTGGGACCCTCCACCATCCTGGCCACCGGCCGGATCATCACGTTGGCCTCCATCACCTCAGCCAACGTGGCCGCAAGCACCCAGCCAGGGATGGCCACCGGCCCCCGGCGGACGGCCGCCTACGTCAGACGCTCGGCCGCCCTCAGACCCCGATCGGTCGCCAACCGAGCCATAACAAACCGTCCGGCCACCTGCGCCCTTGGTCTGCCCTGGTGAGCGGGAGACGGCCCCGCAGCGGGCACACAACACCCGTCGCTCGACACCCGTCGATCGGCGCTACACGTCCGACCCGCTCGGGCGCGACGCACTCGACGTTCGGCAGCCGGAAAGGTTCTCACCCTTGGAGGCGTGCCTTTTCGGTGCGGGAGACAGCATCAATCCGTGTTCCCATCGAGGGAGCGGAGGAGGGCCTCGCCGTCAACGACATCGTAGAAGCCGAACCCGGCGGCCTGATTACGCCCAAGGATGCCCCTGCTTGGCCAGGGACCGAAGGTCGGCCGTGGTATCGCGCCTCTCCCGACGCGGTCAGGCGCCTGAGGTGGGCCACCCACCGAGGGTCCAGGGCGGGGGCATCTGCCTGGCTGTGCCGACGCCATCCTGGCCGCCCTGGGCGCCGGTTTCTGGGTGGAGCTCAAACTTCGAGCCGTGACCGCCAACGACGACTTCGACGACTACATGCACGACCACCTCGACCAAGAACCAAGGCAACCACCGAACACGCTACGCAGCGGCGTCCTACCCGCAGCTGCGTGACGTCCCTCCACGAGCGTCGCACCCCGGCCCCCCTGATTCACGGGGTGTTCAGCAAGGAACGGAACCGGGCGGCCAGCCACGGTCTGCGGCCCCAGGCCATCAGTTGGCCCCTGGCTATGGCTTGCCATTGGCTCTGCCGGTCCCAGAACAGCAGAAGGAACGCCACCGGGTGGGCCGAGAGATGGCAGTCGACGCGGCGCGCCGAGGGCTTCTCGACACGGAGGTCGCCGTCATCGAAGACGAAGTGGCGGTGAAAATGACTCGTGCTGCGGATATGCACGTCGAAGGTGGCGCGTACGCCGGCCGCGGTGTCGGCATTCACAAGGGTCCGAGGGCCGGCACCCTCGATGAGCGGGACGAAGAATCCGTCTACCAGCAATGCCGCATGGTCAGCGTTGACCCGCCAGGGTCGACCGGCGGCCCGGGCAATGTCGTAGCCATGCACCATCGTCTCGTTGAGCAGATGGCCGGTGAACGCCGTCAACGGCAGGCTGATGCCCTCCATCAACCACGGGCGCAGTGCTTCGGGAGTCGCTGCAGTGCAATCGGCGAAGTACTGCTTTGCGGCGTCATCGATCCGGTTGGCAAGGACGCTCAGCTGACGTTCAGGGTCGGCCCGGACCAACTGGGTCGTCACGTCGCCGAGGTCGGCGACGTCGCGGACCAGCGAGTCGCCTGCCACACCGGCCCGCTCGGGCAGCAGCGCATCGAAGGCCGACCGGTCGCCACGCGCCAGTCCAGGTATCCCGAGCCATGCCTGCGACAGATGCATGGCAACCTCGCTGAGGTCCCATCCGCCTACGACCGAGCCCCGGCAAGGGTCCTCGATGGACCGCAAGAGGGCTGTCACTCGGCCCACCTCGGTGCGCAAAGCGTCCTGACTCTGGCGCCACTCCAGTCTCGATGCGTCAGCGACCACGGAACCCCCTCCTGAGACTCATGGCAACCTGCCGAGAAATGACTGACAACGCGAGCCTACGAATGTAGTAATCGGATGATAACTTATCAAGGTGGGTAGCGAGATGGCAGCAGCAGCACCTCGGCGGATGACAGCCGGTCAGCGCGAACAGCAACTGTTGCGGGCGGCGGTGACGGCGTTCGCCCGAGGCGGCTACACCGGCACCACCACCGACCAGGTGGCAAGACTTGCCGGCGTCTCCCAGCCCTATGTCATCCGACTGTTCGGATCCAAACAAGCACTGTTCCTCGCGGTCTACCGGCACGCCGGGCTCCGCATCCAAGAAGCGTTCAGGGCCGCCGCAGCCACGGTGCAACCCCACGCGGAAGTCCCCGAACGTCTGGCCGCTCTCGGTAGGGCGTACCTCACGCTGGCCCGCGACCACGAACTCCTGCTCGTCATGCAGCACGGGTTCATGGCCGCCGCCGACCCGGCACTTGGGCTGGCCATGCGCCGCTGCATGATCGACATCTACTGCCTGGTCCGATCCCTCACCGGTGCAGACGCCGACCAGACCCGTGATTTCGTCGCCAGAGGAATGCTGATCAACACCGTAGTGGCGCTACGGATGCCCGGGTACCTTGACGAGGACCCAGCCGCCGCCGAGCTCGTCAATCACACCTTGCACCCCCCTGTGGATGCTCGCCACTGATCCGTCTTGCTCTTGGAGGGCGGTCCGTGAGGCGGAGAGTGAACTCGTTCCCTCTCGGTTGACCCGAAGATGACTGTCTACGGCGAGATGCCCGGAGCGGTGTTCAACCGGTTCTTGCCTTCATCACCTCCAAGCGCTCCATCGTGCTGCACCCGATCTGGCAACCCCGTTCGGGCGTTCAGCGGACGCCCAGAGATGCGGCAGCACCGCAACGGCATCTCGCTCGTATCGAGCATTCACGCACAACGTTGCGAGGTCCGCTTCGATGGCAGGAACGCCCGATGCGACATGCTCAGGTGGTGTGGGCGACGGCGAGCAAGGTGGGCACATCGTGTGCCGGCCATGTCCCCGTGAGGTGTGGCGTGGCCCCAGGGGTCCCGTCCCATTGGTACGGATCGACGACGCGAAGCAGGATCAGGTGGACATGGTCTGTCTTGACGACCGTCGTTGTCCCTGCGCTCGAGTAGGTCACTGGCTCGAGTACGGGCGGTACCGTTGAGTCGGAGGATCCGCTCCCCGACACTCGTGTCGTCGCTTCTCGCCGCTCGGGCCCGGTGTCGGTCACGACCTCGAGCTCGGCCTGAGTGCCGCCGGTCAGAACTGCCGTCATGAGGGCCTTCACCCACACGAGGTCGCCGCAGGCGTCGTACACCCACCGCTTGCCGAGCACCGAGTGCTGCGTTGTGGCGATCAGCGACAACTCGGCGCCAGCTACAGGTGCGTCCCGATAGGTCACGGGGACCTGGAGCATCTGCCCGTCCGCTGTCCGCAGAAGATGTGTTTCGAGCCCGACCGCGCCGTCGGGATCGTCGAAGCGGTACGCGCCCACGGCCTCGAGCGTTGATGCGTTGGCGTCCCCGAGCCAGGGCTGGATCTGAACCCAAGACGTGAGCAGGTCGATCTTGGACGGGGTCAGCTGTGCCTGGTAGATGATGGCCACGGTGGTGACGTTACGCGCCAACCCGAGCGGGGACATTGATCGTCGACGCCGACCTCGGCAAGCCCGGCCAGCTCGGGATCGTCGTCGCATGAATGGCGATCATGGGCGCCTCATGCTCCCCGCTGACATCGCAACGCAACGTCGGTCACCTCCGACCGGCCCGTCGAGATCCATGACGGCCAGGCCAATGTTCGCCGGCGATGGTCCCGAGGCGGCTCGGCCACCGTTTCCTGGGAGAGTCACCGGATGAGGTGAAGGCACCTGGTGAGGTCGACATGACTGTGCCCCCCGCAGATGACCGGTGTCCGGGTGCGGCACACCGGTCCCTTGCCTGTGGTCCATTCGCGTGCGGCGAGCGGCTTGGAGATCACCATAGAGGGTAGGGTGATGCTGGTGTCCATCACTCTGAAAAGACGCCACCGATGAGACGTCACGTCCACGGACACAGCAGTCGCCGGTGGTGGCGCACCCTGACTGACCAGGGTTCGCACGTCGTCGCTGCGGTGGCGGCCCAAGGCGGCGGCTGGCCGATTGGCTACCTGGCCAACATCGCACGCCGAGCGGGTCTGCACCTCGCGCCGGCATTGATTGCGCGTGCGGACGGCATGGATTCGCCGTGTCCGTCGATCCACGCCGATGATCTCGCTGCGCGGAGAGCGAGATGAACGGCTTCTCGCTTGCCTATGAAGGCTTCGATCCCGAGAGGGAGGGGCTACGGGAGGCGTTGACCTCGACGGGGAACGGGTACCTGTGCACGCGCGGCGCATTCGAGTGGGAGGACGCCGCTGGTGTGCACTATCCCGGCACCTACGTGCACGGCGTCTACAACCGGGAGACGACGATCCTGGGTGGCCTTCCGGTGCTCAACGAGGACCTGGTCAACCTGCCGAACTGGCTGGTGCTGAAGCTTCGCATCGAGGGCGAGGATGCCATTCGGCTTGCCGACGTCGAGCTGCTGAGCTACCGCCACGAGCTCCAGATCCGTCACCCGGTGGTCATCCGTCACGTGCGCTTCCGTGACCGCGCCGGCCGTGAGACGACCCTCCGTAGCCGGCGATTCGTCAGCATGGCCGATGTCCACCATGCCGGTATCGAGTGGCTGCTCACGCCCGAGAACTGGTCGGGTCGGATGGAGGTGGTGACCGGCATCGACGGGCGGGTGACCAATGGTGGCGTGGCGCGCTACGAGCAGCTCGAGGGCCGCCATCTCGACCCGGTTTCGCCCAGGACCTTCGGGCCTGAGGTTGTCGCGCTGAAAGTGGAGACGCGGCAGTCGAACCTCTACATCAGTGAGGCGGCGCGCACACGCGTCTTCGAGGGAAGCGAGCTGGTTGCCGTCGAGCGGACCCTCCACCAGATGGAGGATTACATCCAGCAGGTACTTGCCTTCGACGTCCGGCAGGGAGCCTCCGTTCGAGTTGAGAAGATGGTGGCCTTCTTCACGTCGCGCGACCCTGCGGTCAGCGACACGTTGGCCAGCGCGGGAAAGTCAGCGCTGCGCTATCGGGACTTCGAGGTTGCCTTCGACCGGCACGCTTCGGCATGGGACGAGTTGTGGCGGGTGTGTGACGTGCGCGTCCCCGGTGACGACCGGGTGCAGCTCCTGTTGCGGCTCAACGTCTCTCACATCCTCCAGGTCTGCTCCCGCAACACGGCCGACATGGATGCCGGAGTACCAGCTCGGGGTCTCAATGGCGAGGCGTACCGGGGCCACGTCTTCTGGGACGAGCTCTACGTCTTTCCCTTTCTCAACTTCCGGATACCGGAGGTCACCCGTGGGCTGCTGATGTACCGCTATCGACGCCTCGGTGAGGCGCGGGCCGCAGCCCTGGAGCTGGGGTTTCGGGGCGCCATGTTCCCCTGGCAGAGCGGTAGCGAAGGCAAGGAGGAGACTCAGCGCGTCCACTTGAACCCGCTCTCGGGGCGTTGGGAGCCGGACCTGAGTCGCAACCAGCGACACGTGAACGCAGCGATCTTCTACAACATCTGGCACTACTTCCAGGCCACCCAGGACCTGGCCTTCCTGCGCGACTACGGCGCCGAGCTGATGTTGGAGGTCGCTCGCTTCTGGGCCTCGGCCGCCGTTTTCAACTCTGAGCGTCAGCGCTACGAGATCCACGGGGTCATGGGTCCGGACGAGTTTCACGAGAAGTACCCGGGGGCCGCAGAGGGTGGCTTTCGCAACAATGCCTACACCAACGTCATGGTGGCCTGGTTGTGCGGCATCGCCCGCGACGTCCTTTCCCTGCTTCCGGCGAGCCGAGCCGATGCGCTGCGGGAGAGGTTGGGCCTGGGCGACGAGGAGCTCCGCATCTGGAAGGAGATGAGCCGCCGGATGTTCGTGCCATTCCACAGCGACGGGGTCATCAGCCAGTTCGAGGGCTACGAGGAGCTCGAGGAGCTCGACTGGGATGCCTACCGCGCCAAGTACGGCAACATCCAGCGACTCGACCGGATCCTCCGAGCTGAGGGAGACGACCCGGACCGCTACAAGTTGGCCAAGCAGGCCGACGTGGTCATGCTGTTCTTCCTGTTCTCGGGCGAGGAGCTCGGGGCGATCTTTGAACGCCTCGGTTACGACTACGGGCCGGACACGGCGCGAAGAAACGTCGCCTATTACGACGGGCGGACCTCGCACGGGTCCACACTGAGCTTCATCGCTCACGCCGGGACCCTGGCCACGCTCGACCCGGAAAGCTCGTGGGAGCGTTTCCTCGTCGCGTTGGAGAGCGATGTGGGCGACATCCAGGGTGGGACGACCGCGGAGGGGATCCACCTGGGTGTCATGTGCGGGACACTCGACGTCGTCCAGCGTGGTTACGCCGGCATGCGCATTAGCGATGGTGTTTTGTCCTTCGCCCCCCGGCTCCCCGAACGTCTCGAGGGTTTGTCGTACTCGATGCAGTTCCAAGGCACGCCGATCGTGGTGACGCT
The DNA here is from genome assembly GCA_030948425.1 of Actinomycetota bacterium. Classification (GTDB taxonomy): domain Bacteria; phylum Actinomycetota; class Acidimicrobiia; order Acidimicrobiales; family Palsa-688; genus JALZAH01. The sequence goes on along the minus strand of JALZAH010000051.1, from coordinate 11,299 downwards.
CGGTGATGACCGGCTCACGCTCGCCGCGCACTCGGAGGGGGTCAGCAGGCCGATCAGGGTTGGGGTCGGCGAGGAGATCCGTGAGCTGCGCGCCGGCGAACAGACCACATTTCGCCTGCAGCCGGACGCAGTGGTGGACCAGCAGATCAACGGTTAAGGAGAAGGACCCCGTGCCGACCTTCCAGGGAGCAATCTTCGATGTCGACGGCGTACTGGTCGACTCACCGCACGAGAAGGCGTGGCGCGAGTCCTTGCGCGAGCTGATGGAGTCGGAGTGGAGTGACGTCCGCGATCGGACGACCTGGTCCCCGGAGGCCTTCACGGCCCACGTCTACCAGGAGGAGATGTCCGGTAAACCTCGCCAGAGCGGAGCACGCGCCGCCCTCGAGTACTTCAAGGTGCCCGACGTCGACCGCCGCGTCGACGAATACGCTGAGCGCAAGCAGGCGATGGTCGTGAGGCTCATCGAAGCCGGTGACTTCACCGCCTTCCCCGACGCCCTGCGCTTCATCATCGCCGTCAAGGATCTCGGTATCGGGGTGGCGGCGGCGTCGTCGTCGAAGAACGCCGGGCTGTTCCTGCGCCAGATCCGCCTCGACACCTTCGCCTGGGACGAGAAGATCTCATCGCCGTCGCTACGTCCTGGACTAACCCTGCTGGAGTTCTTCGACGCCGACGTCTCTGGTCGAGACTTTGCGCACGGGAAGCCGCATCCCGAGATGTTCCTCACCGCCGCCCAAGAGCTCGGAGTTGCCCCCGAGGCGGCCATGGTCATGGAGGATGCCTCGGCAGGCGTGGAGGCCGCCAAAGCGGGGAACATGGCCGCTATCGGTGTCGCCCGGGCTGCTGACGCCGACCTTCTGGTTGCGGCCGGCGCCGACATCGTCGTCACCACGCTCGACGAGGTTGACTGCGCCGCGTTGGGGGACGGGCGACTAGGCACGCGAGGGGCGTCGTGAACGAGGACGAGCGCCCCGGGCGGCCTCTCTACTGAGCCTTCTGCCGCTTCGATTGATAGAGGCGCTGGTCTGCCAATCGGAAGAGCATGTCGGCTTCGTTGGTCTCATCGGGTGCGGCGGCGGCCCCCGCGGAAAACCCCACCTCCACCCCGACCGAGGCAGCCACGGCGTCGCGCAGTCGCTGCACGACCCCAGGCAGAGCTCCCGAGCCGCTCTCGTGAAGGATGAGGGCGAACTCGTCACCACCGATCCGGGCGGCGCCGTCGCCGCCGCGCAGCGATGTTCGTAGCTCGGCGCCCACAGTCTGGATGATTTGATCGCCGACGTTGTGGCCCAGCCGGTCGTTGAGCTTCTTGAATCGATCGATGTCGATGAGAGCCAGGACGAAGCGCCACCCATATCGCGAGCTGCGGGTGACCGATTCATCGAGCATCGTGTCGAAGCTACGGCGATTGTAGAGTCCGGTCAGCGAATCGTGAGACGCGTCGTGGCGCGAAAAATCGAGTTGGAGGGCCAGCAGGCACAGATTCGTCACGGCCTCATCGTCGAAGCCGTGGGTTAGCTCAGGGTCGGTGTAGAGCCCCGGCGGGGCCTGCGAAGAGTCGTAGGCGACCGTGCTGTAGGCGGGTGAGCGCCGCCCGGATCGGAAGATCTGCCGACCCACCTTGGCGTCGTCGAGGACGACGACGGCATCTCGGAGCTTGTGCAACTCCGCCAAGCGGTCGAGGGCGTGATAGATGAAGTTGATCCCGCTCGGCGCTCTTGTCAGATCGGTGACCAGAGCCCCCAACGGCAGGTTGGACTCAGCGGGCTTCGGTCGGCCGTCGGATGCGGAGGCAAACGCCGAACCCGGCTCCGCTCGTGGTTCACGTTGGCCGTTGGTCGCCATCAACCCGCTCTCCTTTCTGGTCCCTTGAACACACGGCCCTCGGACCCCGTCTGATCGCTGTCACCCTGCCGACCGACACAACTGACTGAGCAAGGCGCAGAGGTGAGTGGGATTCGGCGGGCCGTCAACTCTGTTCAGCCGGCACCATGAGAAAGGCTCTTGGGTGGTTCACTTCGTTTCGGCGATGTGATCTTGGCGCTTTTCGATCGGGTTTCGCAAGGTCATGGCGGTGGCGTCGAACGGAAGCGCCACACTCGTCGCCTCCCTCGAACGACAACGGACTAGAATTGGCCGAATACCCCACAAATGCGAAGTTACTCGAACCCGAGAAGTGGCCGGTGCCAAGGACCTTCGTGGAGACTGAGGCCGTCGACATCCTTGAATTGGAGTTGCGCCAGATCCCGCGTGTCCTGGGGGTGGGCATCGATCGAGAGGACCACGCGCTGACGGTCCATCTGCTGACCACGGCTCCCGCTCCTCACCTCATGCTCCTGCGGTCGGCATCGGAGATAGCCCGCAACCACACGACCGGCCAGGTCGTCCTGACGGTGAGTGTGAGCGCACCACGTCCGGAGCCGACCCTGGCCGAGAGGGTCGAGGCCGTCCGGCTGGTCGAGGCCCGGAGCGGCGGGAGTTCTGACGTTGGCGACGACCTCGGTGAGGTGGTCGTTGAGTTGGCGTATCGCAAGCAAGTGGCGAGCGGTCTGTGTGTCGGTCCAGGACCACGAGCAGCGGCTACAGCAACACTCATTGCGCTCTCTAACCTCGGACTGGACGTACCACTGCGCCTCGGGGCAGCGCTGCGTCTTGTTGGTTGGCTGCCAGAACGGCAGGTCGTGGTCGTCGCTCTCAGCTCCGTCGACGGTGGTGCTGACTGCCTGGGTGCAGGGCAGGGGACGACGGTCGCCGAGGCGGCCTGCCTGGCTGTGCTGCAGGCCGTGACCAGAGCGAAGAAAGGGGACGGAATTCCAGGGAGGTGATCCGAGGGGACGCATTTCTCACCAACTTGCTGTTCTCGCAGAATGGTGGAATGAACGCTCTCGGTAGCGGCCGGCACAGCATGTCGGAATTAGCCAATGTTGGGATCTTGGCCGTGATTCCGAAAGCAATCCTTTCAGACTCCCTCGATGACGGGAAGGGCTGAGGGAGCGTTCAGCTTCCATCGCCGTTGGAAGGACCGGCCTCCACGGTGTCGGAGTCCGTGACCACCACCGTGTCCTTCTCCGGCGTGACGGCCTTGAGCCTCTCCAGCAAGGTGGAGACGGCTTGGTGGGCGGACTCGAGCGCTCGCTGGCTGTCGTCGGAGTCAGCGGTGGCCGCCGTGTTGCTGTTTGGGGCGATGGTCGCTGCCGCTCCCGTGGCCGTGGTGTCGGCTGGGCGCGACGACACCACCGACATCCGCCCTACCTCGATGATGACCATGCGCGCTGGTGCCAGGTCCACCCCGAAGTGGACAGCAGCGACCGCGGCCACGTCGGTTCGGAGTTGCTCGGGCGAGGTTCCGTCGGCCACGTACAACGTGGCCCCGAGTGGCCGCTCCCGCCGTCCCTTGACGAAGCGGGTCATGATGACGCCGGGAAGTCGGCAGAGCTCATTTTCCAAGTCGACCAGGTTCAGGTCCGAAAGATCGTCGTCCACTGGAGCGCCCTCCATAGCCTCGATGACTCCACTGTATCTTCGGGACGCCGACGCCATTTTCGGGGCGAGGTGATCGACCGAAGCGACGTCACCGAGCCTTTCGGCGCCGGTCGGGTGGGCACGGACATCTTCGACCAGCTGCCTGGGTCACGGGACGCCAGGTTCGGTGGGTTCCGGCGGCGAGGGTCGGTGTCGCCGCGTTTCGCACAGTCAGCCGAGGGGTGCGAGCGGGGCCAGCTGCGCCTCGGTGGGCTCACTGCAACAGAACCACGCCTCAGTGAGGTGCGCCCGGTCTGCGGATGGGCCCGTCGAAACCGATCCCTGGACCGGCCGGACCGACGGCGTCGCCGCCGCCGAACGGATCAGAGCGTCGATCTCCTCGAAGGTCTGATGAGCCGGGCGGTCGACCTGCGCCTCGACGAGAGCGACGATCCGGGCCTGCAGGTTGTCCATGGCCGGATCGGGATGCGCCCACGTCCAGCCCAACCGGGCGGCGTCGTAACCCGCTAGGTGAGCAGTCATGGCTGCCTCGCCGAGAAGCAGCGAGCCATCGGGGACGAGCAGGCGAATGCTGTATTGGACCGGATCGACGTTGGCGATGAGGTCGTGGGCGATCACGAAGTCCATCAGGTCGACGAGGTCGCTCGCCGCGGTCCAAGGGGTGAACGGCAGCCAGGACGGTCGGACCTCGATGCCGTGCGCTCGAAGGGCGGTAACCGCTGCGGACGCCTCCGCCGCCGTGTGACCCTTGTCGAGAAGGCCGAGGATGGGATCGCTCGCCGACTCGAAAGCGGAGACCACGAAGGCGCAACCGGCTTCTGCGAGTTCGGGGAGGGCATCAGCGTGGCGCAGGATGTGCTCGACCTTGATCGTGGCATCGAAGGTGAGGCCCGGATGTCGGCGGTGCAACGCAGCCACGACGCGTCGGGCGTGGTGCGGGGCGTTGAGGAAGTCCGGATCGGAGAAACTGATGTGGCTCGCCCCCGCTGTCACCAGCTGGTCGACGTCGGCGACCACCACCGCCTCATCGACAGGGCGGACCCGCCCCCCATAGACCACCGGCACTGGGCAGTGGCGGCACCGGTGCGAGCATCCACGGCTCGCGGCGACGGAGCCGACCAGTCGCTCCTCGCTGCCGGCGATCAGGCGGGTGTAGCGCCCCAGCTCGGGCCACAGTTGACGGAGTGGTACACGACTTGTGGAGGGCGACAGCTGTACTGACCCGCCGGGGTCCCGCCCGTCGGCCCACGCCACCAGGCCGTCCTCGTACTCGCCGGCGATCACGGCGTCCGACGGCGACGTTACCGTGAGCTCCCGACCCATCCCGGCATAAAGACCGAAGAAGCACATCGACAGACCGGGGCGACGACTGCGGATGCTGCTTGCAACCCGCAGCGCCAGGCGCATGGCCGTGTGCATGGGGACGGAGAGCGCCACTCCCTCCGCCCAGTCGACGTCGGCGCCATCGAGGGTGTCGACGGCGACATCGACGCCGCGGACCTGATGGCCGGCGCCGAGGAGAGCGGCACTCGCCGATGCCGCCGACTGCGGCTGGTGTCCCAACTCGTAGGTGGATACCACCAGGATCTTCACCCCCTGACTCTATCGTCGGGTACGGCGCCGGCGGATCCTGGGCGAACGACAACTCGGAGGGCGGCCGACGCGGCGCGCAGAGAGGTCACGACGGTGGCTGGTTCTGGTCCGCGAGCGAAGACGAACCCAAGGTAGCGATCCCCTTCCGGGAGTGGGACCACCGGTCCCCCGATCGGGATGCTGATCTCCACGCCGACGACGCCGTCGACGCCGCGAGCGTCGTCCTGGCCGCCGACCGCTTCGAGCAGACCTCCGGTGGGGATCGGCAGCATCATCACCCCCGACGCCTGTGTCTCACGGCCCAGTCCACCGAGCCCGGCGCCGATGGCATGGCGGATGATCACCTCCTCGAGGCTCACCCCGACGCCAAAGCGCAGCGCTCTGGCGCACAGGCCACCGATCGAGCGAGCGGCCATCTCGAGAACGGTCAGGTCGCCCCCCGGACCGATGCGCAGCTCGGTATGGACCGGGCCTTCCCTCAGGCCCAACGCCGCTGCGGTGGCGCCGACCGTCGTCTCGATGGCAGAGAGCACGGATGGCGGCAGACGTGAAGGAGTCACGTAGATCGTCTCTTCGAAAAATGGTCCGTCGAGAGGGTCGGGCTTATCGAAAATGGCCAGGACCTCGAGGCTGCCGCCCTGCAGCAGGCCCTCAACGGCGACCTCTTGCCCGGGGATGAAGCGTTCGACGATCAGTACCTCCGAGCGACCGACGATCAAGCGGATCCGCTCCTCAGCGGCCGACGCCTGGCACGGATCGTCCACCCGAATCACTCCTTGACTACCGGAGCGGGACACCGGCTTCACTACGCACGGGTATCCGATGTCGTCGGCCACGTTGACGACGTCAGCGTCGGGCCAGACGACGCGGTAGGCGGGCTGGGGGATCGCCGACGCCGCCAGACGGCCCCGCAGGGCCTCCTTGTTCCTGGTCGCTGCTACCGCACCGGGCGGGTTGTGGATCAACCCCAGCCGCTCGCATGCTGCGGCGGCCACTACCAGGCCCTGATCGTCGATAGCCACGATGGCATCGAGCGGTCGGCGCCGGTTGAGGTCCTCGATGACGGTCACGGCGACGTCGACGTTGTCCAGAGGTACGACCACGGCGCGGTCCCCCATGAACGTGGCCATGGCCTGGCGACGCTCGGAGCCGATCACCACCTCGACGCCAAGGCTTTCGGCTGCAGCCAGAAAGTCCGCCGCCCGGTAGGTTGCGGTGGGCACGAGAAGAAGTAGGCGACACATGACCCTAGAATGGTCCCAGATGACCAGGTGAGACGATGCCACGATGAGCGACAATGATCTGAAGAGCGCACCGGTCCTGACCCTGACGGATGGGGCCCTGACCAAGGTTCTGCAGCTGCGAAGCGACGAGAGCGATCCTGAATCCTTGGCCCTGTGGGTCGAGGTCAGCGGGACGAGTGGTAACGCCTACACCTATGACATGTACTTCCAGGCGGCCAGCGACGCCCGTCCCGACGCATGGACCGGAACCCAGGGTGGCCTGATGCTTGTCGTGGCCGCTGAGAGTGCGATGAAGATGGTGGGCTCGATCCTCGACGTCAACCGTGACCTGCTGACCGGTGGCATGAGCATCCGCAACCCCAACACCCCGCCACCGTCGACGCCGGCCAGCCCGGCGATGACCGGGCCTCCTCCCGACCTGAGCGGCGACGTCGCCCAACGGGTGCTCCAGGTTCTGGACGCTCAGATCAACCCGTCTATCGCCGCCCACGGCGGCCGCGCCGACTTGGTTGCCGTGGACGATGGTGCCGCCTATCTGAGGCTGAGCGGCGGCTGTGCGGGATGCGGGATGGCTGCGGTCACCCTCAGCCAGGGCATCGAGGTGGCCATCAAGGAGTCGGTCCCCGAGGTCGTCCGGATCGTCGATGTGACCGACCATGCCGCCGGGACCAACCCCTACTATGAGGCCGCCAAGAAGTAGCCCTGGCGGGCCTCCTTCAGGTGCCGACCGGGCGCCTCAGTACCAGCCGAAGGTCACCTCATGGGCCCACGCCGCCGCCGGGGTGCCGTAGCGACCCTGGACGTAGCCGATCCCCCAGAGGATCTGGGTGTAGGGATCGGTGGCCCAGTCGGCGCCCGCTGAGGACATCTTGGTGGCCGGCAGGGCCTGGGGGATCCCGAATGCCCCCGAGGTTGGGTTCTTTGCCGTGGGATTCCACCCTGACTCCTGGTTCCACAACAGCACCAGGAAGGCGTACTGGGTGGGGTCCCAGGTGGCGTTGGAGAGCGCCTGAGCGAAGGCATGATCGGGGTCGAGCCCCCCGGACGTGGCCATTCCGCCGGAGCCGCCGATACCAGAGGACAAGGCCAGGGGGTTGGTGGCGCCGAAGTAGTCCCAGCCCGGTCCGAGTGTGTCGAAGCGGACGACGCTGCCGGTCTCGGGGGCATCGATGAACCGGTTGTTGCCGACGTAGATGCCGACGTGGTGGATGCCTGCCTCGGTGGGGCCGAAGAACACCAGATCGCCGGCCTGGAGGGCGTTGTTGCTCACCGCAAACTGTTTCGTGGCCTCGTACTGGGCATAGGCGTTGTGGGCGAGCTCCATGCCGACCTGGTGAAACGCCATCATGGTCAGCCCTGAGCAGTCGAAGCTTGCAGGACCGGCACCCGCCCAAAGGTAGGGTTTGCCCAGCTGGGCTTCGGCGTAGGACAGGACGGCGGTCGCCTTGGCGCTGGCCAGCGGGAGTTGGTAAGCGCCCTGGGCGTATCCGGTGACCATCGACGACACGACGCTGGCGCCGACGTCCGACCACGAGCTCGGTGCGGCAACCTTGGGCCCCCCGGTGGTGACCACGTTCAAGGCATTCGGCAGGGTCTCGACTCGCAGGTTGGGATGGGCGGCGATGACACTGAGATAGGCCGCGGCCTCGGCCGGAGCCGTTGCCGCCGCCTTGGCCGGGACCGGGGATGCCACCCAGAGGACCTGCGCAGCGGGGGGCAGCGACGCCATGAGCGCCGAGGCTCCGGCCGGCGTGGCGGCGCCGAGGGCCACGACGATCAGGTTCGCCGGAGCCACCTGCGCAGCCATGACCTGATGGGCTTGGGCGGCGGCGGGCTGGCTCCCGTCCAATTTGACGGCTTCGGGCCTGACCTGACTGCCGTTCAGAGAACCGCCAAGGTCGGCTGCCGTCTTGCCTGAGGCGTCATCGGTGGCGATGAGCACATTGGTGACCGGTGGGGCCGGAGCCGGGGGGGTGGCGATCGGGTGTCCCAGAGCACACGTCCGGGGCAGCGCGTGCACGTCGACGCTGGTGTTCATGGACCATGCCTGCAACGCACCGGTGGCGCAGACCTGTCCTGACGTGTCGGGGACGGATATGGCGAAGGTGATGCCGCTCGGTCCGGCAGAGCCGATCCGCTGCCCGGGTGTGACCGCAGCCCCGGCGGCTGGTGCGCCGGCCACACCGGCGTAATGGTAGGTGGCTCCGTCAGCGCCGACGATGGTGACCGTCGTATGGTCGACGCCGGCCACCGTCCCGGCCGTCACCGCGTCCACCTCGGTACCCGCAGGGACGGGGAGGGCAGTCGGGGTGGCGGCGGCCAGAGGGTCGACATTGGTGGAGGGGCCAGTGAGCCACTCTGGGTGGGCGGTCAGGAGCGCGGCCGGCACTGGGAGGCGATAACTGGTCTCCTGCGCCGGTGGGGTGGCGATATCACCGCCGCTGAAGGCCGAGCCCGACGTTGAGCCTGGCGCCAGAGACGGGCTTTGCGGGGTCGCCGGGGCCCGGGGGCGTGGTGATGGGCGGTGGTCGGCCGGGGGAGCAGGCTTCGTCGTCGAAGCGGCGGGCGAACCAGCGGTGGTTGAAGACGTCGTTGTCGGAGCGGACGACGGCGCCGTGGTCGTGGTCGGCGCCGCCGCTGGCGAGGTGGCCGGGTTGCGGCCTGGGATCGTGGGAGCCGGGCTGAGCGTCGATGACGCCTGTGCCGCCCGTACGGCGGCGTCCGCCGCCGCCTGCACCTGAGCCGTGTCAGGCGAGGGTGTTGCGGCGTTCGCCACGCCTGCAGTGGATAGCAATGCCGAGCCTGCGAGGGTCCCGACCGACAGGGGAACAACCAGGGCGGTGGTCAGCCGGCGACGACGGTGTTGGGGCACGGGGAGATCTCCAAGGGTGAAGCGGAGCGCCGAGGTCGCACGCTACGGTTCCGCCGGATGGCGACGGATCGGGTGTCGGACGGGTTGGACAAACGATGCAAACGGTGCGGAACAATAGCAATCAGGGCCGTCGGTGAGCGAGCACATGGGAACCTAGACCCCGAACGGTCAACCTTCCACCGAATCTTGGTCGGCCACCCTCCGGAAAGTTCTCCTGTACGCAGAGTTGTCGTGGTTGTACCGGCCTTCAAGGCGACCAAGAACCTTCGCCGGGGCCCTAGGCTTGAAGCTCCTGGACAGGCTTGGACTCGAGTTGTCGTTGCGGCGATCGTCATCCAGCACCCGTGTCCCTCCGTATCTGTTGTGGAGGTGGTCGTATGAGGCAGAAGCCCATCGTGGCTGCATTGGCTGGTGCAGTCGTCGTCCTCAGTGGCGGCGTGGCCTTTGCTGCCACCCAGAGCTCCGGAGGGGTCCACCCGGCCGCCCAGATGCCGGCCGCCAAGTGGAGCTCAGCCATGATCTCCGTGCCCCCGACGACTGCCGGGCCTGCGCCTGCGTCCCCCTCCGTACCATCGACGCCGGCGGCTTCCATGGCTTCGCCCACCACCACCCCGCCGACCACAGCGGCGCCGGGCGCAACTCCGCCGGCCACGGCTCCGCCGCCCGCAGCGACGCCGACCACGGACCCGTCGCCGGCGTCGGCGACCGCCGGGTCTTCCCCGGCCCAGGCGCCCATCTCCTACACGGTGATGCCAGGCGACACCCTCTCGACGATCGCCACGTGGTTCAAGCTCCATGGTTATCAGGCGCTCTATCAGGCCAACATGGCTGTTGTCGGCAACAACCCGGACCTGATCTTTCCAGGCCAGAAGATCACCATCGCCAATGGCGCGATGATCATGTCACAGCCCTGAGCGGTTCTGTCCGCTCGGCGACGGGTGCATGAGCAACGGCGCCGACGAACGACCGGCAGGGACGGGCCTGTTCGGCCCCCTTCGGCGAGGAGAGAAGTTGCCCGTCCATCGGCTCAACCACATCGTCTTGTACGTGTCGAACGCGGAGCGGACAGCCCGGTTCTATCGTGAGGTCCTCGGGTTCCGCATCGTTCATGAGGCAGGCGGCGGCAAGGCCTGCTTCATGCAGGCGCCGGGTTCGACCAACGACCACGATCTCGGCCTTTTCGAGATGGGCCCAGACGCAGGGCCGTCTACGGCCGGTCGGAGCACCGTCGGGACCTATCACGTGGCCTGGGAGCTCGACACGCTCGACGAGCTGCGCCACGTGGCCACCTTGCTCGCAGAGCGAGGAGCGCTTGTCGGGGCGTCGGATCACGGAACCACCAAGGCTCTCTACGCCAAGGATCCCGACGGGCTGGAGCTCGAGGTGTCCTGGCTCCTGCCTGCGTCGGCGATCACCGACGACGACCGTACCCTCAGTGTCCTGCCACTGGATCTGGATAAGGAGTGTGCCCGCTTCGGCGCGGACACCCTCGGCGGAGTGGGCGTCTCTCGCCCCGTTCCTGTCTGAGGGCGACCGTGTGGACCATCTGGGTCCTGGGGCTCAGCGACGTTCCTTGAACAGTGGCGACTTGGAAGCGAAGTTCTCGCGCATCTTCGGTTCGCCATCGATGATGAGCGTGGACAGCCGGTTGCCGATCTCGCAGAGTCGTTCGGCTCGGTCATCGCCGAGAAGGGACCACGGCGCCGAGGCCATGGCGTCGGTATGGTCCTCGATGCCGGCGCGCATCGCTTGACCTCTGGCCGTGAGCTGCTTGTCGTGGTCGATCAGCCCCCGCTCCATGAGACCCACCTCGGCGGCTTCCCACTGCTCGACGCTCCAACCCCGACGGGTGCGGGCGAACTCGGTTACGAAGCCTCGCCCGGTGGCCGTATGGGTGATGAGGGCTTCGAGTCCGCTCAGTCCAGCGGAGACCAAGGCAGCAACATGACCGTCACCGCGGTGCTCACGAAGCAACGTGGCTGCATGCCACAGGACGAGATGAGGGGCGGACGGCCACGCCAGCTCGGCATTGGCCGCATAGAGGGGACGGCCGATCGGTTGGCAGGCCTCGGTGGCGTCGCGGGCCAACCGGGCGGCCTCGGCC
>JALZAH010000036.1 GCA_030948425.1 Actinomycetota bacterium | reverse complement strand
GAACAACCACTGCGGGCGCAGGTGCTCGTCCAACGGGATCATCGGAGCCTGACCGGCGGCCTGGTAGAGCAGGTACAGGATCGTCTCGCTCAGGTTGTCGGGCTGCACCGGGCAACCGGGCACGCAGACGATGGGGAGGCCGGCCTTGGACTTCCAGTCCCAGCCCAGGTAGTCCGGAACGCCCATGGCGCCCGTCGGGTTGCCCTGCATGGCGTGGATCCCGCCGTAGGTGGCGCAGGTACCGGCCGCCAGGATGGCCAGAGCCTTGGGCGCCAGGCGGTCCAGCCACTCGCTGGTCGTCATGGGTTGACCGGTGGCCGGATCATTGCCGAAACCGCACCAGTACCCCTCGCTCTTGATCTTCTCGTTGGGGATGGATCCCTCGACGACCAGCACGAAGGGCTCGAGCTCACCCCGGTCGGCCTTGAAGAACCACTCCAAGAAGTCGTCGGCGCCGCCGGTGGGCCCGCACTCGAAGTCGATGAGCGGCCAGTGGACGGCGATCTTGGGCAACCCGGGGAGGGCACCCAAGGCGATCTCCTCGATGCTCGGCTGGGTGGCTGCGGTCAAGGCGACCGAATCACCGTCGCAGCTGAGACCGGCATTGATCCACAGCACATGGATCAGGGTCTCCTCGGCCTGGGCCTGGACTTGTGTGGGCATGTGCACAACCTCCCGTAGGCAACCCCCCGGCGCCTTGTCCCCACGATCTTGACCGCTCGGTGACGGCTCGTAAATGGGTGGGTTTTTCGTCTATGTTCCGCGCTTAGACGTCTGGCACCACTTGCTCACCGCTTCGGCGGGCGGCGGCCACGGCCGCCTGGCCGACGCTGATGGCCCCGTCGTTGGGAGGCAGAGCCTGATGAACCAGCACCTGCAGCCCGCGCTCGACCAGCTCGTTCATCACGATCTCGGTCAGGCGGGCGTTCTGGAAAACGCCACCGGAAAGAGCCACCGTGTCGAGGCCGTCGCCTGACGCCACGTCGGCGGCGGCGGCTGCCGCCCCTCGGCCCACACCTTCGTGGAACCCGCTGGCCACGATCTCCGCCGGCACCCCTCGCCCCACCTCGGCCACCACGGTAGCAATGAGGGCGGCAGGGTCGATGATGAGAACGCCGTTGTGACGCCGCAGCTCCACGGGGTAGTGCGGAGACCGCTCCCTCGGCACCCGGCGGGCCAGGGCCTCGAGCTCGATGGCGGCCTGGCCCTCGTAGGTGATCCGCCGGCGTATCCCGATGAGAGCGGCCACGGCGTCGAAGAGACGACCCATGCTGGTCGTCACCGGCACCGGTACCGTCGCCGGTCCGTCGTGGTCTCCGCTCGGACCCTTCTCCACCAAGGAGAGCACGGTCGCCCAGCGGTCGTCGAGGCGCCGACCGACCTCGGCGGCGGCGTCGGCACCGAGGGCCCGATACACCCACGACACGGCCATGCGCCACGGCTCGCGGATGGCCGACGCACCACCAGGCAACGCCACGGTCCGCAGGTGGCCGGCCCGTCGATACCCGCTCAGGTCGGCGACGAGCAGCTCGCCGCCCCACAAGACGCCGTCGGGGCCCATCCCCAGACCGTCGAAGATCAGGCCCAGGACCGTGCCGGTGTGGGCGTGCTCGGTGAGGCAGGCGGCCAGATGGGCGTGGTGGTGCTGGACCTCACAGGTGGGCAGGCCCAGATCTTGGGCGAACTTGGTCGAGAGGTACTCGGGGTGGAGGTCGTGGGCGACCACCGCCGGCGTCACCGCATAGAGGTCACAGAGGTGGCCGACGGCCTGGAGGAAGGCCTGATAGGTGGCCAGGTGCTCGAGGTCGCCGAGGTGGTGGCTGGCCACCACCAGGTCCCCCTTGGCCACCGCCACCGTGCTCTTCAGCTCGGCGCCCACGGCGAGGATGTGATCGGGCGTCGCCTGGGCCAGGCGCAGCGGGGCGGGGGCGTAGCCGCGCGACCGGCGGACCATCTGGAGTCGGCCGCCGGCGCAGCGGGCCACGGAGTCGTCACAGCGGATGTGGATCTCGCGGTCGTGGCTCACCACCCCGTCCACCAGGTCCCCGAGGCGATCGAACACGTCACCGTCGCGCTGTGCGATCGGCTCGTCGCTGCGGTTGGCACTGGTCATGACCAGGGGTCGTCCCACGCCCTCGAGCAACAGGTGGTGGAGGGGGGTGTAGGGCAGGAGCAGTCCCACCTCGCCCAGTCCCGGGGCCACGCCGGGGGCCAGGCGGTCATCGTCGGGCCTCCGGGGGACCAACACGATGGGTCGACGGTGAGAGGTCAGGGCGGTGGCAGCCATGGAGTCGACCTGGCCCACCTGCTGGGCGACGGAGAGGTCGGAGACCATGACGGCGAAGGGCTTGTCGTCGCGCGCCTTGCGCCGGCGCAGCTCGGCCACCGCCGTAGGGTCGGTGGCATCGACGGCCAGATGGAAGCCGCCGAGTCCCTTGACGGCCAGGATGGCTCCGCCGCGCAGCGCGTCGATAGCGGCGTCGAGGGCTTCACTGCCCCGGGACCAGATGGCACCGCCCCCGTCGCCGAAGGACAACGTCGGCCCACAGACCGCACAGGCGTTGGGCTGGGCATGGAAGCGTCGGTCACCGGGGTCCTGGTACTCGCTCTGACACGACGGGCACATCTCGAAGCTGGCCATGGTGGTGGCCGGGCGGTCGTAGGGTACGGACCTGACGATGGTGTAGCGCGGCCCGCAGTTGGTGCAGTTGATGAACGGGTAGCGGTAGCGGCGATCCGCTGGGTCGGCCATCTCGGCCCGACAGTCCTCACACGTCGCCGTGTCCACGCTGACCGGGGTGACCGCTGTCCCGACGGCGTCGCTCGACACGATGGAGAATGCCCCCCCCGGTGAGCCGACCCCGTCCCCAGGGGGGCGGAGATCGTCCATCGGGGTGACCTCGACGGCGGAGATCACGGCCAATGTGGGTGGCTCCTCGGCCACCAACCGGCACAGCTCCTCGATGGCAGCGACCGGGCCC
>JALZAH010000027.1 GCA_030948425.1 Actinomycetota bacterium | reverse complement strand
TACGGGGGATGTCGATCCAACGCTCTTAGCTCGGGCCCTTCGGCCCTCGGGTCGGCTGTGGCGCCGCATCCACCCGGACTTACTGCCGGAGAGCGGCGGTTCAGTCTGCAAAAGCCCAGCGTTCAGCGGGGAACGAATGTCTGTGGTGCTGGCTGAACTAGCCGATGGCGTAGGCAGATCGGCTGCCTCCGTGGCTGCGGATCACCCAGGCTATGGCGTAGCCGAACTCACGATCGCGGACGTGGAGTCTCAGGGCCAGGTGGTTGAACACACTCCCACGCTGGACGAACCTGCTCACGGCGAGGTCGTCGGTCACAAGACGAGGGGCCAGTCGAGAACCATGGCGAAAGCAGCACGTCTGCTTGATCTGGAAACCGAGGAGAGCGACAAGTGTCGCCCGCCAGCAGCATGGGACCATCTTGAGGTGAGTTCCGCCAGGAGCATGGGACCACCCGTCCGCCAGTGATGGGACCACCCGGGAGTATCCACCAGCGGCGGTGCCGCTGCCGGTGGACTCGCCACCTTCGGCCGGCCAGCGGCCGTCAGGAAGGTGGTCATGTTCCGGGAGGTTCGTGTGTATGAGATCCGTGAAGTGCTCCGGTTGTGGGTTCGTGGTGAGGGCCTGCGGTCGATCGAAAGGTTGGCGGTGGTGGACCGTAAGACGGTCCGGAGGTATGTGGCTGCCGCGGTCGATGCCGGTCTCGATCGTGACGGGGGCGAGGGGCAGCTGAACGATCTGTTGCTGGCGTCGGTGTGCGAGCGGGTACGCCCGCACCGCCGGGAGGGTCACGGGGCGGCGTGGGGGCTGCTGGTGGCGAATCATGACCGGCTGAAGGGGTGGCTGGTCGACGACGGGCTGACGGCGGTGAAGGCGGGTGAGTTGCTGGCCCGGCGTGGCGTGGTCGTCGCCGAGCGGACCGTGCAGCGTTACGCCCTGGAGGTGCTCGGTGTGGGCCGGTCGGCGCGGGCGACGACGGTGCGCGTCGCGGATGGCGAGCCCGGGGTCGAGTTGCAGGTCGACTTCGGCAAGATGGGCCTGATCTTCGATCCCGTGTCGGGCCGGCGCCGGGTGTGTCAGGCGCTGATCTTCACCGCGGTGTTCTCCAGGCACTGCTTCGTGTGGTTGAGCTTCACCCAGACCACTGCGGCGGTGATCGCCGGGTGCGAGGCGGCCTGGGCGTTCTTCGGCGGTGTTTTCGCCGTGCTAATCCCGGACAACATGTCGTCGGTCATCGACAAGGCGCACCCGACCGAGCCTCGCTTCAACCAGGCGTTCGTCGAGTACGCCCAGTCGAGGGGTTTCGTGATCGACCCGGCCCGGGTCCGCTCCCCTCAGGACAAGCCCCGGGTGGAACGGACGGTTACGTTCGTACGTAACAGCTTCTTCGCCGGTGAGGTCTTCGTCGATCTGGCCGACGCGCAGCGCCGGGTCGAGGTGTGGTGCGGGGGCCGGGCCGGGATGCGGGTCCATGGCACCCATCAGTGCCGCCCCGCAGAGCTGTTCGCCGTCGAGGAGGCACCACGTCTTCTGGCCGCCCCGACCTCGGCCTATGACCTGCCGGTCTACGCCAGCGCCAAGGTGCACCGTGACCATCACATCGAGGTGGCCAAGGCGTTGTACTCGATCCCCGGCAACCTCATCGGTGTCACCGTCGAGGTGCGCGCCGACGCCCAGGTGGTGCGGGTCAGCCATCGGGGTGCGGTGGTCAAGGTCCACCCCCGTCAGGCGCCCGGCGGCCGGGTCACCGACCCCGCCGACCTGCCGGCGCACAAGACCGCCTATGCCATGCGCGATCTCGACCATCTGCGCCGCTTGGCCGCCGGGCACGGCCCGGCCATCGGCGCCTACGCAGACGCCTTGTTGGACCATCCGTTGCCGTGGACCAAGATGCGCCAAGTCTACGCCCTGTTGGGCCTGGTCAAGCGGTGGGGGCCCGGCCCGGTCGACGCCGCGTGCGCCCGGGCGATCGAGGCCGAGGCGTTCAGCGTTGGGTTGATCGGCCGGATGATCGAACGGGTCACCGAGGTTGACCCAGCCGTCGACGCTCCCCCGGCGACGCCGGCGGGACCGGCCCGTTTCGCCCGGCCCCCCGAGCACTTCGCCACCACAAAACCCGCCCACCACAACAGTTCTTCGGATACCACGGCCAGCGCCGGGGGTGCAGCATGACCGCTCCTGGCCCCACCGTCAGCGCCGAGCTGCGAGCCCTGCTGCGGCGGGTCAAGCTCGGCCGGGCCCTCGACACCCTCCCCGAACGTCTCGCTGTGGCCCAGAGCCGCTCCCTCGGACATGGCGAGTTCTTGGAACTGGTCCTCTCCGACGAGGTCACCCGAAGAGACACCTCCTCCGCCGACCGGCGCGCCCGGATCGCCGGGCTCGACCCGACCATGCGCCTCGAGCACTGGGACGACACCGCCCAGGTCAGCTACGACCACGCCACCCTCGACGAGCTCACCTCGATGCGCTTCGTCGAAGCCGCCCACAACGTGTTGATCCTCGGTCCCGTCGGCGCCGGCAAAACATTCCTCGCCACCGCCCTCGGCCACGCCGCGATCCGTCGACGCTACAGCGTGCACTTCGAGCGGGGCGACCAACTCCTCCGCCGGCTCAAGGCTTCTCGCTTGGATAACAGCCACGACGCGGAGGTCCGCAAGCTGCTACGAGTCGACGTGTTGATCCTCGATGACTTCTGCCTCGCCGCCCTCGACACCGCCGACACCGCCGATATCTACTCGATCATCGTCGACAGGCACCGCCAAGCAGCCACCATCGTGACCTCCAACCGCGACCCCGTCGAGTGGCTGGCGCTCATGGCCGACCCGCTCCTCGCCCAATCCGCCATCGACCGGCTCCAATCGTCGGCCTACGAGCTCGTCCTTGACGGCGAAAGCTACCGACAACGCCAGAAACCAACCCCCGGAGCCCCCACCGAGCCAGCTCCCCCACGTCGGCGGCGACGGTCGTGACCGTCCCCCAGGACCCTCCCC
>JALZAH010000018.1 GCA_030948425.1 Actinomycetota bacterium | reverse complement strand
CGCCGGTGACGTTCACCCCCAGGTAGGGGCCCCGCTCCCCGAATCCCTCATCGGCGTGGAACGGGTACACCGACTGCAGGTGGGCCATGGTGGCCCGGTGCCAGTCGACCCGCAGCCCCGGCCGGGGGCGCCACAACGAGGGCCTTTCCTGTGCGGCCGGCGGCATGTCGACCGGATCGTGGGAGGCGGATCGGCCGGTCACTGGGTGGACCGGTTGGCGACGTTGCGGCCTAACGGGAGACAGGCCACCCAGCCTTGGTCGTGGCGGGCTTCGACGGGTCGCAGGTCAATCAACGATTGGCCGGCGGCTTGTTCCACTGCCTCGGCGGCGTCGTCGAGCGCGTCGAGGTCGGGTGCGGCGACGTCGACCAGTCCGACGAACCGGAACTCGGCGTGGCCTTCGGAAAGTTCTCGTTCACGGGCTTCGACGTCGACCAGTCGTTTGCGTTCCTTGGCGTTGACTCGGAACCCTTTGCGTTCCTTCATCTCGGCGTCGGCCTCGCGGGCCATCACTTCGCGGTCCGCGGCCCGGGCAGCCCGCGACATCGGCACTGGTTCCATGACCACACAGACGGTGCGGGTGGCCCGAGTTTCGGTAAGGAGCGGCCCCAGCCAGTCAGCGGCCACCGGCAGCTGCGGCCACGACGCCACCCGGTAGGTGCGGTGGATCGAGCCGTCGACCCGCACGTGACCCCAGTCGGGCTCGACGGCCATTGGTCCCCACTCGACTCCGCGCCGGCCTGCCGCAGCGGCCAGGGACCGGGTGGCCGTGTCGAGCTGGGCGGCGCAGGTCGGATCGGACCGCACCCGGACTGCGAGGGCCAGCTCCGGTGGGGAGAGCGGCCCGTCAACGACCAGGCCGGCGGCTTCCAGGCGGCTACCGAAAAGCCGGACCTCGTCGCTGAGCACGTCGATCGCCGTGTCGAACCGCGACCCGGTATTGCGGCGCCGGGCCCGCACTCGTTTCTGGTCCACGGTGACGGTCACCAGGACCTCATGGGCCACCATCGCCGGTGCGTGCTGGTCGAGCAACGCGAGGTAGTCGTCGGCTTCCGGGGTGTGTCGGGTCAGCGTCCCGGACTGCTCGAGGAACTCACGGTGGGCGGCCGAACCGATCGGGTGGGCCCACTCCTGCCACACCACCCGCGACACCGGGCAACGTTCCCGGGCGAACGACGTCAACGCGCCACCCCAACCGTTCAAGATCAGGTCCTGCTCGCTGGTCGAGGCCAACGGGAACCCGCGGCCATGGACCCGCAAAGCGGCGGTAACGGTGCCCGCCGACCGGTCCTTGATGACGGCCATACCCTTTGTACGTCCGGTGATCCACGGGGCCGGCACCTCGAGTGCCGTGAGACCGGCCAACACGTCGGGCAGCGACTCGTCCCCGGACGTACCAAGCAACGCTTGGCGGACCCAGCGGGGCCGCCCAGCCCGACGCCGCAGCCACAGCTTCATCGACGGCACCACGGTTTCGGCCAGCGGTATGCCATGCCACTTCCCGAACGCCACCGCGATACCGGTCACCGGACCGAGCACGCCGACCACCGCGGGCAGCGTCGTCTGCAGTGAGGCGGCCAGCCACAGCACTCCCCCGACAATGGGAGTGGCTTGGCGGGCGCTCAGGCCCAGGACGAGCCCGGGCCGGGTCGAGTCCCCGAACCGGTAGGTCCGGCCAGTCCGGGTTGTCACGACTGGCCCTCCTCGCCGTCAGGGGAACGCTCCGCGCTGGCGGACCGTACCTGCGGTGACTTCCGCGGCGTCGTCTGATGTTGGCGGCCCGAGGATGACCCGGTGTCAGATGCGGCAGGCCCCGGCGTGGTCGCAGCCGTCGACGCTCCCGAAGGGCCGTCTCTCCCGAGGCCGGGAGTTGTCAATGCGGTCGGACTTGGCGCAGGTCGCGCTGCAGCATTCGGTAAACCGGCGGCCGGTCCGGGCGACGAACCCGAGACATTTCCGGGCACGCCGGTCTGGCCGGCGACGCCCCGGGTGGCCGCCGATGCACCGGCGCTTGTTCCCATGCTCTTGACCATCGCCGCGGTATGGGCGGCGTTGGTGACGCTGCGCCCCCATCCCCCAGCGACGCCAGCTCCGACGATGGCCCCTTCGACGGTGGGCATGAGCTTGTACAACACGAACGGGGTCACTGCGGCAATGAGGAAGCACACGAACCCGGACATGAGCGTCCCGACGGCGGCCGCCCCGTCGTTCACCACACCGCTGGCGTCGGCGGTTACGCCGGCGTTGCCGACCAGTTTCACCGCGACCACCAGACTGATCACGATGGCCAGCTTCGACAAGATCAGCGACACCAGCAGATGCACGAGCTTGCGGGCCGACCCTCGGAACAGGGGCAGGACCGAGGTCGACCACACCAGGGGCGCCAGTGCGGCGGCCACGTAGATCAACGCCGAGCGCATCATGAGCGACACGACCAACCCGATCAGCCCGATGAACCCGACCAGCAGGCATAGCGGTCCGACGAACGTGTGGCCCAGCGGACCGGTCGTGGCTGCGACAACCGTCATCTTCTCGAGCAGGTTGACCAGGTCGGACCTCCCGGTCCGCCACACCATGGCCGACGATTCGTCGGTGATCCCGATGAGCACATCGATGACCGACAGGGTCAGCGCCGAGGCGACGATGACCCGGATCCCTTCCTTGACCGCGTCGCCGATCTGTTCGGGTCTCCCGGCCAGCGCGGCCTGGGTGACCGAGGCCAACATCAACCCAATGGTCACCGCCACCGCCAGCAGACCGACCGGACGGACCAGTCCAGTACTGAACCAGTCGGCCGTGACGTGCGGGGTCGAGGCCCGGTCGAGGACCCCCCACACCCATTCGATGAGCAGCGCTAAACCTTGGGCCAGCCACGTGTAGATCCCGGTGGTGACCTTGTCCCACGCCCACCCGGCGACTGCGCCGGCGGCCGAACCGAGGAAGCCGAACAGTTTGCCGAGACCTCCGGTGAACCAGTGAAACATCACCCACCCCCCGACCCGGCTGCGATGGGCCACCCGGTGACTTCTCGGACCGCTTCGATCGACGCAGTGCCGGTGGGATCGGCCAGTACCGGCGTCGGACCCGGCTCGGCCAACCAACCGGCAACCTTCCAGTCGCCCCGCTCCCAAGCCACGTCCACGGTGACGGTCCGCCAAGCCTGGCGAGGCACCCCCACACCGGGGGCCCCGACCACCAGCACCGACCACACCTGCACCCGTTCCCGGTCGGCACCCGGCCGGGTCACCATGGCAGTGAGCGGCAGCTCGTCCCAGATCAGGTCGCCCGGTGTGAGCTCGACCGAGCCGACCTGGACCATGAACTCGCCCAACTGCGCGACGCTGGACTTGGCCAGCGTCGGAGCGAAGCGGCCGGTGGCGATCTCCCCGATCATGTCGCTACGGGTGATGAACCCGGCTTTGGCGATCGGCCCGGTCAGATGCACCGCAGACATGGCAGCGGCTCGGGCGCCCGCTTGGTCGTGCCGCCAGCCGGCCGGAACACCGTGCACGGTCCGGGTCGGGCCCACCGACCCTTTGTCGTTACTGCGTGCCGGTGAGGGAGTGACGACTCCGGGGGTGTTGCGGTAGCTCCGGTTCGCGCACGCTCGCAGGCCGAGCAGCGTCAGGGTGATGATGGCGGCGACGCAGACCGCAGCCAGTGTGGAGCGCTTCACCGGTCAGCTCGCGTTGTAGACGGTCATGGCAATGGTGTGGGCCAAGCCGGCGACCATTGCTGCGCCGATCCCGCCCAGCAGCCACTTCCGACCGGCCGACGCGGCGTTGTAGTTCGTCCCGAAATGGCCGACCCCGGTGGCGATCCCGCCGCCCAACAACCCGATCACCGAGGCGGCCAGCGACGCGTACTTCAACCACCCCAACACCTGGGTGATCAGCGTCCCGCCAGGCAAGCTGGCATCAGGCGGCGGGTTCGGCACACCCTGAGCCGCGACTGGCCCCACCAGGAACACCAACAGACAAGCGGTGAGCACAAACAACCGCACCGCAAAGTTGATCGACCTTCGCGACATCGAGTCTCCCTTGATCACGGGCGTGTCGCGGTGACACGCCGGCCAACAGGACCCACCCCACCGGCCCAGTCGCGCACCACCAATCCATGTTTCTGACAGAACGCGGTGCGCGACGACTGGTCGAAGGTGGGAACCACATCGATGAAGGTGACCGCCGGTTTCGTTCTGTTCGGGCTCGTCGCCCTCATGTCATTGCCGATGGTGTTCGCCGGAGGCGACGGACCGGCAGCCTGCGCCGCTTCACGCTCGGGCGCCCCGAGCGGGCAACTTCGCGCGACGGACGGCTCACCGACCATCCTTGGCCACTCAGGACTGACCGCGACCGACCTGATCCGGTGGTGGACCGTACGAGGAAAAGGTCAGCCGCCGCGGCTCGGTATGGCCATCAACGACGTCATCGCCGCCTACCTCGACGAAAGCGCATCAGAACACGTCCGGGGCGACCTGGCGTTCGCCCAAGCGGTGCTCGAGACCGGATGGTTCACCAACACCGACACCTCGATCAACAACTTCGCCGGTCTCGGCCACTACGACAACGCCCGCTCCGGACTCCCGTTCCCGACCCCCACCATCGGGGTCCGAGCCCACATCCAACTCCTCAAGAAGTACGCCGCCGGCAACGCCACCCGACTCGCCCTTCCCGATGTGTCACCCAACGCCGGGGCCCGCGCCGCCACCTGGCCTGAGCTCGCCACCCGATGGGCCACTGCCCCCAACTACTGGACCAAGATCGACGCGCTCTACCAGTCCATGTCCGGGCGCGACCGAGCTGGCACCTTCGCACCCGAGACCCCTGGGCGGTGCTCCTCGGGGCTGTCGGTTGGCGGCGGGAGCTATGCGCTACCGGTCGACATTCGCTGGTATCGACAGCACCCCGCATGGTTCACCAAACCGCACCACGACTACCCCGCCGCTGACATTCCCGTCCCTGCCGGCACTCCAGTGCTCGCGGCCGCCACAGGGTCCGTGACCACCGCTCCGGCCGGCGGTGCATGCGGACTCGGTGTGATCGTGCACGGCGACGACGGGGCCACATACACCTACTGCCACGGCTCCGACGGCGGCCAAATCGTCCGTCCCGGCCAGCGTGTCCGGGTCGGCCAACTGATCATGCACAGCGGCTCCTCCGGCAACTCCACCGGCCCGCACCTCCACTTCGCCATAAGTGTCAACGGCCAGAACCGCTGCCCGCAACCCTTCCTCGTCGCGCTCGCCAAAGGACTATCCACCGACCCGAAGCTGCTGCCGGCTGCAGGCTGCACCTACTAACAGCAGGTGACTTGGCGCCACGGTGTGTGGCACTTGAAGCGGTCGCTTGACGGCACTCACCATCACGTCTCCGCTCACCATCTGCCCGGCCACCTGGCCGAGTTCGACTTCCGCTACAGCAGCCGCGAGGAAAGCGACTCGGTTCGGATGTGCCGGCTGATCGGCCAGACCGCGGGACGCCGGCTGACCTACCGGCCACTGGCGGACGGCCGCTAACTGTCGAGCAGAGTGCCACAGTTCGAGCGAGCCGAACTGTGTTGGCGCGAAAGGAGACAGCGAGAACGTCGAAAGGTCACGCTTTGCGGACTGTCGGCCTGCTACCGTCGCTTGACATGGAGCCGATTACGGTCGATATCGAAAAACTGCTTGCGGCGACCAACGAGTTGGAGGCCGCGGAGAAGAGCGCGGAGAACCTGCTCGCCATGGCGCAGGCCGACCTCGATGAGGTCCGGATGCATCGTCGGAACCTGGCCGAGGCAATCGACACACTGCGAGCATTTGCGGTGAACGGAGCGAACGAACGTCCGCCGAAATCGCTTCCCCCAGGTCCACTTACCGGCTTGTCGGGATCCGCAGCCGCCGACAAGTTCGTCACCATGAAGCCCGGCGGCACGATGAAGCTCGTAGCGATCTACGAAGAGATGCTCAAGCTCGGTTACGTCGGCACGCTGAACTCCGTGTCGGTTGCGTTCGCCAACATGTTCAAGGCCGACAAGGTCGTCCGGGTCAAGCGGGGCACCTACCTCTTCCCAACCGAAGAGTCCACAGTGGTCCCGTTCCCGACGGCGTCAACGGGGGGTGGGTGATGAGGAGATGAAATGGCCCCCGGGTGAGCTGGTAGGCGTGCTCCGGGGGCCACATCACGGTGGCGGGGATCGGACCCAACGGTGCTACTACACCGGGTTCGATCCCCTTCACATTCCTGTTTTCGGGCCGGGTACCTGTCCGTCGCTGCGGGTTGATCCCCGTCCGGTCCTCCGAGGATCAATCCCACTGTATAACGGGAGGCAAGGTTGCAAGGAACTTTGCGGGCTCTTCGCGTTGGAGTAGGGAAGCCTCCGTCGTTGCGCTTGGGCTGAGGGTCCGCGAACGGGGTCAGGGGTTCCGCCACCGTTGCTGCTGCTGAAGGCCGCAATGGAGAGGAACCCCTGACGATGGGCGACGGTAACGGGATGGCGGAGGCGCTGCTGGGACTGGACGGGTTCCGGGTGCTGGCGGTCACCGAGACGGTCGAGGTGGTGATCGAAATTGAGACAGCGGCGGACTTCGTGGGCTGCGCGACGTGCGGCGTGCGAGCCGAGCCGCACGAGCGGATGGATGTCGAGGTGCGTGACCTGGCCTGCTTTGGTCGACCAGTGCGGTTGGTGTGGCGCAAGCGGCGGTGGCGGTGCGTGGAGCCGGATTGCGACGCCCGCACGTGGACCGAG
>JALZAH010000073.1 GCA_030948425.1 Actinomycetota bacterium | reverse complement strand
GGCTTCGGTGAAGAAGGTGGCGAGCAAGGCCTCGGCCAAGAAGGCCCCGGCCAAGAAGGCTCCGGCGCGCAAGGCGCCGGTGAAGAAGGTGGCGAGCAAGGTCTCGGCACTGAAGAAGACCGTGAAGAAGAAGGTGGCCGCCAAGAAGCGGTAGTCCCGGTGGGGAGGGTGGCCTCCTTTACAGGTCGGCCACCCTCTTGAACTGCTCGCCGGCGGCGATCCCGGCGGGCCGTCCGACGTCGGCCGCCCGGTCGGCGATCTTGCGACGGAACCGCTCGGTGTCGGCGGCGGCCGACGCCGCTTCGATCTGCATCGTCGAGCGGTATTGGCTCCGATGGCAGAGAAGGGCGGCCAGCTTGGTCTCCAGGTACCCGCCCACGTCCTCGATGTGGTCGGGCTCGTCGGCCTCCCACAGCAGCAGCGTCGTAGGCCGATGCGGGGGAGCGGCCAGCTCGGGGAAGAAGTGGGGGTCGCGAGCAGCCACGATGGCGTCGGTCACCAAGAAGCCGGCGGCCCGGTGGTCAGGGTGCAGGCGGTAGCGCTTCCACGGGTCGTGGCCGAGCACCACGTCGGGGCGTATCCGGCGTATCCACGACGCCACCTCCCAGCGTTGTCGAAGCCCGGCCTCGAGCTCACCGTCGGTCCAGCCGCAGAACGCCACGTCGCCGGCGCCACCCAGGGCGCGCGAGGCGAGGCGCTGCTCCTCGCGCCGGGTGGCCACGAGGAGGGCGACGTCCTCGGTGGGATCCCACGAACCCTTCGAACCGTCGGTGCACACCAGGTGGTGCACCGAGCAACCCGCCGCCGCCCACTTGGCCAGCGTGCCCCCGCAACCGAATTCGACGTCGTCGGGGTGAGCACCGACGGCCAGGGCCCGCTCCGGTGTGGGTAGCCCGGTCATGGTGAGGTGAGGGCGAGGTCGGATGGCAGGTCGACGTCACGGCCGAGCCGGGGGTCACGCACGACCCGCAACGCCAGGCCGAGCCGCCGGGCCTCGGCGCCGTGGCGGGCGAACGATCCGGGACCGTACGAGAACGTGAACCCGGTGCCGACCGGGACACACGCCACATTGGTGCCGTCGTCGCGACTGTCGGGGACGAGAGTGATGTCGGCGAACGCTCCCACCCAGCCCAGGTCACCCGCCAATGCCAGGTCGGCGTGAGCGACCATCACCCGGCGGGCGCCTTCGGCGGCCAGGCGGTCGACACCGGCCTCCACGGCACGGTTGAGGCCGCGCTCGGGCTCCCAGACGACGAGGGCGTGATGGTCGCGGGCCCAGTCCGCCACCTCGGTGTCGTCGCAGACGACCGCCACCGGCAGGGGCCGCGCTGCTTCCAGGACATGGGTGGCCATCGTTCGGGCCAATGCCCGCCGTTGGGCCGGGTCGAGGGCCGATGCCAGCCGCAACTTGGCGTCGCTAAAGGCCTTCACGGGCAGGAGCACAGCTACCGGGCCCATGCCCAGGTTCGCGGCCACAGCCGAGTGTAGGGCCCGCCGGCCCGGGCGAAGCCCGAGAGGCAGTGCCGGGCCCGCCGGCCTGGGCGAAGCCCGAGAGGCAGTGCCGGGCCCGCCGGCCTGGGCGAAGCCCGAGAGGCAGTGCCGGGCCCGCCGGCCCGGGCGAAGCCCGAGAGGCAGTGCCGGGCCCGAACGCCCGGGCGAAGCCCGAGAGGCAGTGCCGGGCCCGAACCTGCTGCTTCTTGGCGCGCTGATCACCTCATGGCGTCGATGAGCGCGCCAAGAACGCATGGGCTTGGCTCGGCGGTAGGGTCAGGCGGTGACGACCCGGGTGGCGGTTCTCGGAGCCGGCTCCTGGGGCACCACGCTGGCGGCCATGCTGGCCGCCCGGGTGCCCACCGTGTTGTGGGCCCGCCGGCCCGAGGTGGCCATGGGCCTGCAGGCCGGTCGTCGCAACCCCGATTACGTGTGCGATCTGGCCGTGCCGGCCGCGCTCACCGCCACCGGCGACCTGGCTGCGGCCGTCGCGGGTGCCGACGTCGTGGTGATGGCCGTGCCGTCCCACGGGTTTCGGTCGGTGCTGTCGGCGGCCTCGTCCCATCTGGCACCGCAAGCCACCGTCCTGACCGTGGCCAAGGGTGTGGAACAGGCAACGTTGCTACGCATGTCCGAAGTCGTCTTGGAGGTGGCAGAGGGTCACCCCGTCGCCGTGCTCACCGGACCGAACCTGGCCGAGGAGGTGGGCCTGGGCCAGCCCACCGCCAGTGTGGTGGCCGCTCGCAGTCCCGACCGCGGCGACGGTGCCGACCCCGAGCTGGCCGGCCGCCTTCAGCAGCTGTTGTCGACCGAGACCTTCCGCGTCTACACCAACGACGATCTCGTGGGCTGCGAGCTGGGAGGCTCGGTCAAGAACGTGATGGCCATCGCCTCCGGGATCTCCGACGGCATGGGCTTCGGCGACAATGCCCGCGCCGCTCTCATCACCAGGGGGCTGGCCGAGATGACGCGTCTGGGCGTCGCCCTCGGGGGCCAGGCTCCTACGTTCGCCGGCTTGGCGGGCCTCGGTGACCTGGTGGCCACCTGCATGAGCGGACGCAGTCGGAATCGGTGGGTGGGCGAACAGCTCGGACGGGGTCGCAGCATCGACGAGATCACCGGAGGGACCCGCATGGTCGCCGAAGGAGTGAGAAGCTCACTGGCCGTCGTCGAGCTGGCAGCACGGACGGGTGTGGAAACGCCCATTGCCAGCGAGGTGGTGGCCGTGATCTATAGCGGTAAGCGGTCACGCGATGCCTTGACGTCGCTCATGGGCCGGATGACGAAGCCCGAGTTGTACGGCTTCTCGCCGCCGTCGACCTGAGCCGTCTTCCTGGGAGGCTCTTCGCTTCTCCACAGGAAGCTCCCAGACATGGGTGGCATCCTGGTCTCACATCAACCGACGGTTGCACGGTGGCGACACCTGTCGCACCCCCGGACACCAGAGGAGGCCCTCTCATCGCCACTCCCATCGACGGCTCGCCTTCGGCCGAAGGCGTCTCTGCCGACACCGCGCCTGCGGCGGCGATGCTCGAGGCCGCCCTCTTCGAGGTCAAGAAGGTCATCGTCGGACAGGACCGGGTCGTGGAGCGCATGCTCGCCTGCCTGCTGGCCAAGGGACATGTCCTCCTCGAGGGTGTACCGGGCC
>JALZAH010000645.1 GCA_030948425.1 Actinomycetota bacterium | reverse complement strand
GTCTTCGCCCGGACGATCGGCATGACCAACGATCCGGCCGAGGCCACCGGCCAGCTGCTCGCCGCTTTGCACCGCAACTCGATCCGGAGGGTGAGCCTGGGCGAGGTCAACGGTCGCTACTTCTTGTTCCATGTCGGCATGGGCTTCGACGCCGCCGTGGTGGCCCAGGTCGAGCGGCGCTCGGAGGTCAAGCGCTACGCCGGACATGCCCTGTTCGTGTGGGCGACGTTCACCACCTGGCTGCGCCACTACGACCGACGGCACCCGGCGTTCTCGGCCACCCCTGCGGGAGGTGACCCGGTGGACGGATCGTTCGGGATCTGCCTGAAGACCAACCCGTACACGTTTCTCGGCGACCGGCCACTCGACGTGGTCCCGGGAACGGGTTTCGACACCGGGCTGGCCATGGTCACCTTCCGGTCCTTGGAGCTGGATCGGCTCCTGCCCCTGGCCTTCCGGGCCGTCGTGCGCGGCCGCGGCCTGGCCGGCCACCGCGCCGTCTCGGTGGCAACCGACCTCGAATCGGTGGTCATCAAGGGGTATCGCCCGGTGCCCTACCAGGTGGACGGCGATTACCTGGGGGAGTCCGATGAGCTGACGTTGCGGTGCCGGCCCGACGCCCTCGCCCTGGTCCTCCCCTAGGCTGATCACCCAGGTACCCCGGCGTGGCCCAGTTTGGACGGCCACGATCGGAACGCTCCGTCACGGTTCCTGGCCATCTCTGCCCATAAATTCGGTTGATGTGACCGAGACCCAGGTCTGAGGGCCTTGCAATCGCTCACCAGGGGATTTACGCTGTGGATACACGTCAGCGACCTGTAGCTATTTCGGGGGACTGCACGTGAATCATTTCACGAATGCCCACAATGCAGCAGGAGGCCGTAGGTGGCTTTGACATGGAGCCGCAGCATCGAATGGGACGTCGACGACTGGCGTGACGATGCTGCGTGTCGAGACACCGACCCCGACCTGTTCTTCCCCATCGGGACGACCGGCCCGGCGGTCGATCAGATTGACTCCGCCAAGGCGGTGTGCGACCGCTGTGAGGCGCAGATCGCTTGTCTCGAGTTCGCGTTGGCCACCAACCAGGAATCTGGGATCTGGGGAGGTACCTCCGAGGACGAGCGACGCCGCCTGCGCAAGTCATGGCTGGCCCGCTCCCGCCAGGCCAGCTAGCTCAACCGACTGGACGTCGAGGGGCGCTCACAGGTTCTCGAGATCGTCGGCGGACTGGTCGATGGGCACCCGCAGGCTCACGACTGTTCCGCCATCGGTGTGCATGGCGATGATGCCGCCCATCTGGGAGCCGACCAGGCCCCGCACGATCGACAGGCCGAGGCTGGTGGTCTCCTCGATGGAGAAGCCTGGGGGCAGACCCACCCCGTTGTCACGCACGGTCACCTGGAGCTCGTCAGTGCTGCGGCGCAGGTCCACATCGACGAGGATCTCCGTGCCGGTGACCGCGTCGTCGGTTGTTTCGTCGGGAAACGCGTGCTCGGCGGCGTTTTGCAGCAGTTCGGTGAGCACCACGGCCAACGGCGTGGCCACGGCGGCCTGCAGGAGACCGGCCTCCCCCGAGTAGGTGATGTGGAGGGGTCGGTCGGGGTCGCCGAGATCCTCGGCCATGCGGACCAGGGACGGCAGGATGTCGTTGAAGTCCACCTGATCGGTGGTGTCGCGCGACAGGATCTCGTGCACCAAGGCGATGGAGCGGACCCGGCGCTCGGACTCCTCCAGGGCATGACGGGCGTCGCTCTGGGGCAGGCGCCGGGACTGGAGGCGAAGCAGTGATGAGATGGTCTGCAAGTTGTTCTTGACCCGGTGGTGGACCTCGCGGATGGCGGCATCCTTGGACAGGAGGAGGCGATCCAGACGCCGCAGGTCGGTGACATCGCGCAGCAGAACCACCGCGCCGGTCACCACCCCGTGGTCGAGCAGCGGCACACAGCGGATGATCACGGCCACGTCTGGTCCGGCCAGCACCTCCTGGGTGGCGGGCAGATGGGTCTGGAAGGCCAGGTCGACGACATGCTGGTCGATGCCGGCCTCGTCGAGGCGTATGCCGGCGGTGCCGGTGCTCAGACCCATGCGGTGCAGGGCGTTGACGGCGTTGGGCGAGGCATAGTCGACTCGGGCGCTGGAGTCGAGGACGACGACCCCGTCGCCCACCCGGGGGGCGCCGCCGGGGGTCTCGTCGTCGGTGGGGAAGGGAAACTCGCCGGCGGAGATCATGCGGGCCAGGCGGTAGAAGACCTCCACGTACACCCGCTCCAGCTCGCCGGGCCGGCGGCCGACGAGCAACGCCGACTCCCGAGTCATGATGGCCACCAGCTCGCCCTGCCAACGAACGGGGATGCACACCAGCCGGCCCCGTTCGCTGCGGCTGGGGATGGACACCTCGCCCTCCACGACACTGCCCAACCGCCAGGCCCGGGCCACCGCCTGTCGCTGCTCGACATCCATCACCGTGCCGATCAGGTCCTCGAGGTGCAGGGTCTGGCTGGTGGTGGGACGGACCTGGCCGATGACCACGAAGCTGTCTTCGGGCCCCAACGCTGGAGCGAAGAGCAACAGATCCGCGAAGCACAGGTCCGACAGGGTCCCCCACGAGCTGACCAGCCGCTGCAGGTGGGCCACGACCGGTCCCTTGAGGTTGGTGCGCTCGGCCAGGAGATCTCCGATCACCGCCATGGCGGATCGCTCCTTGGCCCCCGTGCGCTCTGTCCCCGCCGACCACTCGGCTTCATAACCCTGTTCCTCACTTCCAGATCTGCTCGCCCAGGCGCAGCAGGCCGGCGAGATCGGCGATGTCGGAGTCGAGCTCGGCTGCGGTGGCCACCACGTCGGGGGCCTGGGCCAGCTCGGCGCGCTGCTCGGCCTCACGCCGGGCGACGAGAGAGAAGTTCACGAAGTTGTGGCCGATCTCGGCCAGAACTCGCTCTACCTGATCAGGCTCGCTGCCCACCAGGTCGGACAGGGTGGCGTCGCCGGCAGCCTTCTCCGTTCCGGCGGCGATGGCTCCGGCCCGGCGGGCCAGCTGCTCGGCTCGCTGATCGGCGTCGGAGTCGAGGAGATACTCGGGGAGGACCTTGTTGAGCACCAGGGCACCAAGATGGAACTTCTTGGCGGAGAGCACATCGATGAAGAACTCCGCCTCCCGGAACGCCGCCGCCTCCAGGGTGCTCACCACCATGAACGTGGTCCGCCGGTCGTGCAACAGCCGCTCAACGGCCTGGGCCCGGGTGACGAAACCGCTGTACATGGTCTGGAACAAGATGAAGAACTCGGCGATGTCGGCGAGGAACTGCGACCCGAGGATCCGGTCGGCGATCTGGTAGAAGGGTCGGGAGGCCATGTTGACCAGACGGCTGCGGTAGGGAACGATCAGGATCTTGAGGAGTCGGGACTGGAAGAACTCGGCCATTCGCTCCGGGGCCTCGATGAAGTCCACGGCATTGCGGGTCGGGGGGGTGTCGACGATGATCAGGTCGTAGGTGCCCTCCGAGTGCAGCTCGTAGAGCCGTTCCATGGCGATGTAGTCGTGGCTCTGCACGAAGCGTCCGGAGATGTTCTGGTAGAGCGGGTTCTCGAGGATGCGCCTCTTGGTGCTCTCGTCGGGGGCGTGGCGGCGAACCAGGGCGTCCCAGCTCTGCTTGGTGTCGAGCATGGCGGCCCACATCTCGCCGCGGGGCTTGACGCCGATGTCGCTGAAGGCACTGGCCGGCACCCGCCTCGCCTCGTTGCCGAACCCCTTCAGCCCAAGGGCGCCGGCCAGGCGTCGAGCCGGGTCGACGGTGACGACGAGGACCTTGCCACCGTGACGAACGGCGGCCATGGCGGCCGTGGCCGCCGCCGTGGTCGTCTTGCCGACCCCGCCGGAACCGCAGATGACGACGATCTCCTTGGACGCCAGCAGGCTCTCGATGCTCATGGGCGACCGTCGGGCGTGGCGGTCCGTCGCCATCAGTAGCTGAGCTCGGCGGCCAGAGCGTCGACGACCTGGCGGGTGGCTCGCAGCCCGTGGGAGCGGAAGAACAGATAGGGGACGTAGAGCAGAGGAATGGCCGCCCCGATCTCGCTGCGCAGGTGCTCGAGGTGCTCGGTCCGACTGCGACGCAGGGTGACGGTGAGCCGGGCGGCGTCGAGGAGGGGACGGACCGGTCCGTCGAGGATGCCGGCCAGAGCCTTATCGGCGTCAGGCTGGTCGAGGCGGTCGAAGACCTCCTCCTCGCCTCGCCCGAACAGCTCGGGCAGGACCCGGTTGACGATGATGGTGACCAGGTCGACGTTGGTTTCCTTGACCACCCGGTCGCGCAGCTCGATGGTCTCTTGGACCGGCATCTCCGCCGGTGTGGTCACGATGGCCAGCCCGGTCTGGGCGGGATCACCGAGGATGTCGAGCATCCATCCTGTCTGGGCTCGGATGAGGCCGACCTGCACCAGCCCGTTGATGGCCTGGGGAGCAGCCAGCTGGCTGACGACGTGGCCACTGGCGGCGGCGTCGACGATGACGATGTCGTAGTGGCCTTCGCGCACCTCATAGCAGAACTTGCCGACGGTGACGATCTCGCGCACGCCGGGGAAGGCCGAGCCGACGAAGTCGAACATCTTGGCCAGCGGGCCCACCCGGGCCACGAAGGGCAACTTCAGCTGCAGGGACATGTACTGGCGCAGCGACGCCTCGGTGTCCATGGACATGGCCCACAGCCCGGGTGAGACCTCACGCTCGTCGAAGGAGGTGGGCCCCGTCTCGTAGAAGTCGGCCAGGTTCCCTTTGGCGTCAACCTCGCAGACGAGTGTCTTCTTGCCGCGGCTGGCGGCCAGCAGCCCCAGGGCAGCCGCCACCGTTGTCTTGCCCGTCCCACCCTTGCCGGTGACAAAGACCAGCTTGCGATCGAGGAGCTCGACCAAGAAAGAAGACCCGTTACCTGACGGCGGAGCCGAAGCCGACCCGGCGGCCGTCCTCGGCCGCCCCGACCTCGACGTAGGCCACCTTGGCCACGGGCACGCCGACCCGGCGGCCCCGGCGGTCGGTCAACCACAGGACCCCGACGCCCGAACCGAGCGATTCCTCGATCTCCGAGGTCATCTTGGCCACGTCGGCGTCGTCGGCCAGCTCGATCTCGAGCTCCTTGGGCGTCTGGGTGATGCCGATGCGTACGTCCACTGGCGCTCTCTCTTCCGATCGTCGGCCCGGCCCGGGCCCGCCTGCCTGCGGCGACCGGCGGTCCCGGCTGGTCCATGGTAGGCGCCCGCCGCCGCCTGGAGGCGAGGAGCCCACCCGCCCTTCGGCGATGCCCGCCGCCGCCCTACCGTGGGGTCGTGGCCGACGCTCCTCTGTCTCCCGGGCCGCTGACTCCGCTGACTCCCGGGCCGCTGACTCCCGGGCCGCTGGGCCGGCGTGCGGCCGAGTGGGTGGCCACCATGGGCGGCGCTGTGGACCGTCACGGCGTGGTGGTCGCCCATCGTCGAGGATCGTCGACCGCCGTGGTTCCCGCCGCGCCGGTCGACCGCCGGGCGAGAGAGGAGACCGAGGACCGGGTGCTGGTCGCCGGTGCCACCCGCTCGGGAGGCGCCGGGCACCGGGCCCGGGCCGAGGTGGCCGACCCGCTGCGCACCTGTTTCGAGCGGGACCGGGACCGGATCCTGCACGCCAGCGCCTTCCGGCGTCTGGCCGGCAAGACCCAGGTCTTCGTCTTTCCCGCCGATCATCAGCGAACCCGCCTGACCCACGCCCTGGAGGTGGCCCAGGTGGCCACGTCGGTGGCTCGTGCCGTCGGGCTCAACGTGGCGCTCACCGAGGCCATGGCGCTCGGTCACGACTGTGGTCACGGGCCGGGAGGTCACGCCAGTGAGGACGCCTTCGACCCGTTGGTCAGCGGTGGCTACGAGCACTCCGTCTGGGGCTCTGACGTCGTTTTGGCCCCGCTCAACCTGTGCTATGAGACGCTCGACGGCATCCGCAACCACAGTTGGTCGCGACCGACACCGGCCACTCCCGAAGGAGAAGTGGTGAGCTGGGCGGACCGCTGCGCGTACAGCGCCCACGATCTCGAGGACGCCATCAGCGCCGGCATCGTGGCCGGCTCCGATCTGCCCGTCGAGGTCACCGACGTGGCTGGGGCCAGCCGGTCAGGCCAACTCCACTTCTTCGTCGGCTCCTTGGTGAGGACCATCTCTGAGACCGGAACGGTGGGCATGGGCCCGGTGCCCGCCGCCGCCCTGGCCGCACTGCGCTCGTTCAACTACGAACGGATCTACACCAGGCCCGAATCCCGGGCCCAAGGCGACGCCGTCGTTGCCGTGCTTCGCGCTCTGGTCGGCTGGTACAGCGACGATCCGACCCGCGTACCGACGCCGTGGTCCGACCATGCCGACCCGACCCGGGCGGCGGTGACCTACGTCGGGGGCATGACCGACCGCTTCGCGTTCGAGACGGCCGTCCACCGGCTCGGCTGGCGCCGGGACCGGCTTCCCAAGGGGGTCGACCTGCCCCCCGCGTGAGCTGAGCGGGCGATCGTTCAGTCGAAGCGGATGACGCCGCGGATGTTCTTGCCGGCGTGCATGTCCTCGTAGCCCTGGGCCACCTCGTCGAGCTTGTAGGTGGTGGTCACCAGCTCGTCGAGCTTGAGCTTGCCGTCGCGATACATCTGGATCTGGCGGTGGATGTCCGAGCTCGGGTTGGACTCGCCGAACAGTGATCCCTGGATCCGCTGGCGCCTACCTTGGAGACGACGCCTGCACCTTCATGGCCACCGCAGATCGGATAGGTGGCCAGGGGGATGTCCCCTGTGGCCAGGTGGTCATCGGAATGGCACAGGCCAGAGGCGACCATCTGAACCTGGAGCTCGCCTTGGCGAGGTTCGTCGAGGTCGATGTCGATGACCTCGAACGTCCCCGGACCTGACGTCGTGTCGCAACCCGTCCGTTGCTCGCCGGGGGCGGCCGGAGCACACTGGGACCATGAGCGACGCCTTGCCTTCCGGTCCCCACGCAGAGCTGGCCGCCCGACATCGCCGGGTCATGCCGTCATGGATCGGGCTGTACTACGACGAGCCCATCGAGCTGGTCAGCGGTGACGGGCGACGGGTCGTCGATGGGGAGGGTCGCACCTACCTCGATTTCTTCGGGGGGATCCTCACGACCATGACCGGCCACTCCGTGCCCGAGGTGCTCGAGGCCGTGACCGCCCAGGCCGGCCGGCTCCTGCACAGCTCCACCCAGTACCTGATCAGGCCCATGGTCGAGCTGGCCGAGCGCATCGCCGAGCTGTCAGGGATCCCCGACGCCAAGGTGTTCTTCGTCAACTCCGGCAGCGAGGCCAACGACCTGGCCCTGCAGCTGTGCTGCACGGCCCGGCGCTCGAACCAGGTGCTGGCCCTGCGCCACAGCTACCACGGCCGATCGTTCGCTTCTGCGGGCATCACCGGGTTGCGCTCGTGGTCGGCGTCGAGCCTGACCCCGGTCAATGTCAGTTACGTGCACGCCGGGTATCGCTACCGCAGCCCGTTCAAGGACCTCCCCGACGACCGCTACATCGCCGCCTGCGTCGACGACCTGCGGGACGTGATCGACACGGCGACAGCCGGTGACGTGGCCTGCCTGATCGCCGAGCCCATCCAGGGGGTGGCCGGCTTCGTGGTCCCCCCAGACGGCCTGCTCGGCGCCCTGCAGCAGGTCTGTGATGAGTTCGGGATCCTGTTCGTGTCCGATGAGGTGCAGACCGGGTGGGGCCGCACGGGGGAGAACTTCTGGGGGTATCAGTCCCACGGGGTCCGGCCCGATCTGCTCACTTTTGCCAAGGGTTTGGGCAATGGCCTCGCCATCGGCGGTCTCGTCGGCCGGGGGGACCTCGTCGACGATGTTCCGGCCAACTCGATCTCCACCTTCGGTGGAAATCCCCTGGCCACCGCTGGCGCCCTGGCCAACCTCACCTACCTGATCGACAACGACCTGCAATCCAACGCCTTGCGCATGGGGGCGCGCCTGCGGGAGCGACTCGATCCGCTGGGCGACAAGCTCGAGATCATCGGTGAGATCCGGGGCAAGGGACTGATGATCGGCATTGAAGTGGTCACTCCCGGGACCACCGATGCCAACCCCACGGTCGCCGCCCGGGTGCTCGAAGAGGCCCGGACCCGGGGTCTGCTGGTCGGCAAGGGAGGTGTGCGGGGCAACGTGGTCCGCCTTGCTCCTCCCCTGTCGGTGACCGCCGAGGAGATCGACGAGGCCGCCACCATGCTTGGTGAGGCCCTCGCCGCAATCGACGAGGCGGTAGCCGCCGGCCCCTGCTGAACGCCAGCGTCAATCGGAAGATCACCCGCGGGCGTCGACGGCGCAGGCCAGCTCGATCCACATCTCGGTCATCTCCGGGAGCTGATAGCGGGCCTGCAGGCCGCTCGGGTTCGGCAACAGCCACAGCACCGAGGACCCGAGCATCTCCGGTTGACGACCGAGCGTCGCTTGCGATCGGCGAAACGCGCTTCGGTAGGCCTGCATGCCGAGCACGGCCACAAATCGTGGAGCCAGGGCGACCACCTTTTCCTCCAGGCGGGGAGCACCGGCCCGCAGGTCGGCCGTCGACAGCTCGGCTGCCGACGCCGTCGTAGCCTCCACCAGGTTGGTGATCCCCAAGCCGTAGCCGAGCAGCCGGTCCTGCTCGCTAGGGGCCAGGAGGCGATCGGTGAGACCGGAAGCGGCCAGCAGCTTCCAGAACCGGTTGCCGGGACGGGCGAAGTGCTGGCCGAGCTGACCGGAGCGCATCCCGGGATTGATACCGCAGAACAGCACGGCCAGATCCGGGGCAGTGATGTCGGCGACGCCGGTCACCGTCGGGTGGACTGGTGCGCTGCGCTGATGCCGTCCTCCAG
The DNA here is from genome assembly GCA_030948425.1 of Actinomycetota bacterium. Taxonomy (GTDB): domain Bacteria; phylum Actinomycetota; class Acidimicrobiia; order Acidimicrobiales; family Palsa-688; genus JALZAH01. The sequence goes on along the minus strand of JALZAH010000645.1, from coordinate 4,979 downwards.
GGCCTCCATCTCCGCCAGCCAGACGGGCGCATGGCGGGCCGCCCACTTCGGGCTGATCACGCCTCGGCGGATGGCCCGCATGGCGTCGGGGTCGCGGCGGGCGTAGATGATGTGGCCCACGATGGCCACCACGACGGCCAGGGTTAACCAGTCGTGCACGAAGGTCGAGCCGGTGCGAAACGACAGGGGCCAGGGGTGGTACCACCGCATGATCGATCCGGTGCCGAGCATGATGACGATGGTGCCGCCGGTGAAGATGGCATTGAGCTTCTGACCGGGGTTGAACTTGCCGAGGCGCAGCGGGCGGCGAATGGTCAGCCGGCGTTCCCGCCCCGTGCCCACGGCCCGCATCCAGACGCGGTCATCGTCGCTCCAGCGGTTGAACCTGCGAAAGTCGGCGCGCAGCCCGTCGCCCCAACGCCCGGCCAGAGCGAGGATGACCGGCAGCGGCAGGGCCAGACCGCAGTACACGTGGATCTGCTCGACGAGGTGGCGCCGACCGATCAGAGCACTGATCGGCTCCACGTAGAGGGCGGCGCCGGTACCGATCAAGATGGCGAAGAGGACGGCATTGACCCAATGCAGCGTGATCTCCACCCTGTCGAAGCGAAGCAACGGCCGGGGCGCCGGATCCTTAGGTGGTTGCTGCGTCGTCTCGACCATTGCTTCTTCCCACCCACGCTTCCACGTCGTAGTTGCCGGCCTGCTCCCAGTACCCGGGCTCTACCCGGTCGACCACCTGGATCCGTGACAGCCACTTGCAGGACTTGTAGCCGTACATGGGCGCCGCGTAGAGGCGGACCGGGCCACCGTGGGCGGTGGAGACGGGGCCGCCGAGCATCGAGTACGCAGCGATGACGTCCGGCCGGCGGGCCTCGGCCATCGTCAGGCTCTCCGTGTAGGAGCCATCGAAGGACTCGAAGTGCAGGGCCTGGCCGGCCGGCTGGACCCCGGCCCGGTCGAGCAGCGCTGAGAGGGTCACCCCCGTCCAGGGCACCTTGCCTACCCGCCAGCCGGTGACGCACTGAAAGTCCTTGACCAGAGCCGTAGGGGGCATGGCCTGCAGGTCGGCCAGCGTCAAGGTCATGGGATTGTCGACCAGGCCGTCGACGCGCAGCCGATAGGCGGCGGCGCTCTCGGCCGGGAAGCCACTCGTCACCGTGTACAACCGGAACCCGTCACCGCCGGGGATCAAGGAGGTATCCCCGTCGGGTCGGCGGACTGGATCGGGTTGAGCACGGCGCCGACGCCACGTTGGAGCGTGCTGCCCCCGACGATGCCCAGCGCTCCCAGACCGAGCATGCCGAGCATGACCCGCCGGCCTATGGGCTTACCGGTTAGCTCCGAGGCCCCTATCGCTGTCCCCTCCCCCCGGGGCCACGACGAAGCGGGCGCGTCACCGTCACCATCGCCGGTGACTGGCGGCGGGCTGTCGAGCGGCTTCGACCTGCTCAGTCTCATCGTGTTCAGTTGTAGGCCGTGGCGCCCGACGAATGGGCGCGCGTCGAGCGCGCCTTCAGCGAATCGTAAGTTCCGGTCGGAAGATCCGGGCCCGGCCCCGGGCGACGATCTCGGCGGCGATCGAGGCGAACGCCTGGGACGCCTCGCCACTGGGCTCGGCCACCGTGACCGGCCGGCCGATGTCACCGCCTTCACGCAGACGGTTCTCCAGGGGCACCTTGCCGAGCAGCGCCACGCCGAGCTCGGCAGCCAACTGCTCGCCGGCACCGCTACCGAACAGCTCGTAGCGCTTGCCATCGTCGCCGGTGAACCAGCTCATGTTCTCGATGACCCCCCTCAGGGGCAGGTTGACCTTCCTGGCCATGTAAGCCGTGCGCTGCGCCACCCGTTTTGCCGCCGCCTGGGGCGTGGTCACCACGTAGACCTCCGACGCCGGCAGGTACTGCGACATCGACAGGGCCACGTCGCCAGTGCCAGGCGGCATGTCGACCAGCAAGAAGTCGGGGTCGCCCCAATCCACGTCGACGAGGAACTGCTCGAGGGCTTTGTGGAGCATCGGACCCCGCCACATCACCGGCTGGTCCTCGTCCACAAAGAAGCCGATCGACATGCACCGCACCCCGAAGGCCACCGGGGGGATCATCTTGTCGTTGCGGACCGTAGGGTCGGCGTCGATGCCGAGCATGGCCGGCACCGAGAACCCATAGACGTCGGCGTCGAGCACCCCGACGTCATAGCCGGCGTTGACCAAGGCGATGGCCAGGTTGACGGTGACCGACGACTTGCCCACTCCGCCCTTGCCCGACGTGATCCCGATGACGCGGGTGTGGCTGCCAGGGCTCATGAAGGCGTTGGCCCGACCGGACTCGTGACCGAGTGGCCTCTGCGCCCCGCCCGGAGCGGCGGCGGGGCGGGGAGCGCTGGCCTGACTGTGCTCGGCCGCGTGACCGTGGTCGGCGTCGTGACCGTGGTCATCCGCCGCGCTGTGGTCGGTAGGGTGACTGCGGTCGGTGACCGGCCCGGCCGGACCAGGCGTCGGTCCACTCCCCCGGGGCGTCGTTCGACCCCGGATCTCGGCGAGCTCGTCAAGGGTCATAGCCGTCAAATCGAGCGACACGTTCTTGACTCCCGGCAGCGCCGAGAGGGCGCCGGTGACCCGCCGGGCCAACTCCTCACGCATCGGGGTACCCTCAGCGCTGAGGGCCACGGTCACATGGACCCGGCCCCGGCGGACACCGATCCCCCGGACCAGGCCCAGATCCACGATGCTGGCCTGAAGCTCGGGGTCGAGCACCGGACGGAGGGCGTCCATGACCTGCTGCTCGTTGAGCGCCATTCGTCGGGTCCTCCTCGTTGCGGGGCCTTGGCGGCGGTCGGAGGACCGGACGACGAGCCCACCGGGGCCATCATGCACTCCACCGCCCACAGGGGAAGGAAGGCCTTTGGCGGAGGCACTCGGTAGGATACCGGTCGTGACATCACTACCGGGACGGGTGACCGCGTCGTCCGACGGGGCCGTCCCCGTGACGATGACCCTCCGGCGAAACCCTTCGGCCGGCGCCGGCGACGGGGTGACGGTGGGCTCGGCCACGCCGGTCGCCTCCGGACCGACGGCGAGTTCGGAGCCCTCGGCCACCAGGCACGGCGAGGCCCTGACCGACGCTGAGTTCTCGGCCGCGGTCAGTGCCGTCACCTCGGCGTTTGGGGACCCGACCCGTCGGCGCATCTACCTTCACGTGCGCGAAGGGGCGGACGGCACCACCGCTTCAGAGGTGGCGCTCCGCTTCGATCTGCACTCCAATGTCGCCCGCCATCACCTCGACAAGCTGGTGGCCGGTGGCTACGTGGAGGTCTACACCGAGCGACCCGCCGGCGGCGGCGTCGGGCGTCCATCCAAGCGCTATCGCGCCTCGAAGCGAGCGGTTGGCGTCGAGGCACCCCGCCGCACCGACGACCTGTTGGTACTTCTCCTCGGTCGAGCCTTGGCCCTCGTTCCCGCCGAGGACGCCGAATGCATGGCCGAGGAGGTCGGCGAGGACTACGGCCGGCTGCTGGCCAGCCAGATGGGCACCTCCGGCGGGCAGCGTTCGTTCCGGGCCGCCCTGCACGCCATCGCCGACACCCTCACGGCCCACGGGTTCGCCGCCCACGCCGACGCTCGCGAGGATTCCGTGGCATTGATCCGCGACAGCTGCCCGTTCTTCGACACCGCTCAGCAGCACCCCGTCATCTGCGCCGTCGATCGGGGCATGGTCCGAGGGATGCTCGCCGGTCTCTACGGCGAAGCCGTCCCCGCCCTGGAGTCGTCCCGGGCCCTGGGCGACGTGGCCTGCGTCACCGTGGTCTGAGCCCGCTCCCCGCCCCCGTGTGGCACCCTGATCGCCGTGCGGGCCTACCTCGATCACGCGTCGACGACGCCGCTGCGACCGGCGGTGCTCGACGCCATGCTCCCGTGGATGAGCAGCGCCGATCCCGGCCGGGTTCACACCGAGGGCCGCATGGCTCGCGTCGCCCTCGAGGAGGCGCGCGCTGCGGTGGCGGGAGCGTTCGGCACCCGGTCCCGTCAGGTGATCTTCACCTCCGGCGCCACCGAAGCCATTCATGCCGCTGTGTTCGGTGCCCTCTCGGCCGGCAAAGGAGACCATGCGGTGCTCTCCGAGGTCGAACACGCCGCCGTGCGCGAGGCCACGGCTCGACTTGCGGGACAGGTTTCGTGGGTCGGGGCCGACCGCCAAGGCCGCATCAGCCCCGCCGAGGTCGTCGACTCCATCGGGGCCGACACCGCCCTCGTCCACTGCCAGTGGGCCAACCAGGAGGTCGGCACCTTGCAGCCCGTCACCGAGGTCGTGCACGCCTGCCGGGAGCGCGGCATCACCGTTCACGTCGACGCGGCGATGGCCGCCGGGCGCGTCCCCATCGACTTCGACAGTCTCGGCGCCGACCTCCTCTCCGTGTCCGCCCACAAGCTCGGAGGACCTCGGGGCGTCGGAGCGTTGCTCGTCCGGCGAGGGCGACGCTTCAGCCCCCTGCTGGTCGGTGGATCCCAGGAGCGAGCCCGGCGGGCGGGCATGGAGGACGTCGCCGCCGCCGTGGGCTTCGCGGCGGCCGTCACCGCCCTGGGCGACAGGGACGACGGCGGCGGGCACGAGGGGCAAAATGCCGGAGTGCAGCCTGGGGTCGGCGCTGGCCCTGGGAGCGGAGTCGATGCTGGGATGGGCATGACCCGCCTGGAGCGAGAAGTGGCCCGGGCCCGGACCCAGGTCGCCGACCTGCGCGACGCCGCCGTGGCCATTGACGGTGTCACCGCGATCGGCCCGGACGACCCCGTCGGCGCCATCGCCCACCTTTTGTGCTTGGACATCGCCGGCGTCGAAGCGGAAGGTGTGCTGGTCGGCCTCGATCAGGCCGGTGTCGCCGTTCACTCAGGCAGCTCCTGCTCCTCGGAGCTTCTCGAGCCGTCCCCCGTGCTGGCCGCCATGGGCCTCCCCGCCGAGCGCAGTCTTCGCCTGTCGGTCGGG
>JALZAH010000624.1 GCA_030948425.1 Actinomycetota bacterium | reverse complement strand
GGTCAACGCCGACGGCGTGCTGCGCACCCTCGTTCAGCGCGGCTTCGTGGGCGAGGTCGGTCGGGACCCAGGCCCTGGCCAGGCGGTGCTGTACGCCACGACATCATTGTTCCTCGAGCGACTCGGCCTCGATAGGGTCGAGGACCTTCCGCCTCTGGCCGGCTTCGTCCCCGGCGCAGAGGTCATGGACGCTCTCGAGGACAGCCTGCTGGTCACCCGACCCACCGAGCCGAGCGACGGGTCCGCAGGAAACGGCGGGTCCGCCGAGTGACGGCCGGTCCCACTCCGATCGGTGCTGGCACCGACGGCGAGCGATTGCAGAAGGTGCTGGCCCGCGTCGGCCTGGGCAGCCGCCGGGCGTGCGAGGAGCTGATTGCCAACGGTCGGGTCAAGGTGGACGGCGAGATCGCCGTGCTGGGCCGGCGCGTCGACCTCGAATCGGACCACATCGTCGTCGACGATGTGGCGCTGTCCATCCGTCCCGGTCTGGTCCACTACCTGGTCAACAAGCCCGCCGGGGTGGTCACCACGGCCGTCGATCCTCAGGGTCGCCCCACGGTCGTCGAGCTCGTTCCCGTCGAACCCCGGGTACATACCGTGGGACGTCTCGACCTCGACACCGAGGGTCTGCTCGTGATGACCAATGATGGGGACCTCACCTACCGGCTGAGCCATCCCCGCTTCGGTGTCGACAAGGAGTACCTGGCCGAGGTGGAGGGCGTCCCACGACCGGCGGAGATCCGCCGACTCCGCGAAGGGGTGGACCTCGATGACGGACGCAGCGCCCTGGCCCGGGTGGCCCGGGTGGCACCGTCGGTGTTGCGCATCATCATTCATGAGGGTCGCAACCGTCAGGTTCGTCGGATGTGTGAGGCAGTCGGCCATCCCGTCCTTCGCCTGGTGCGGACCCGGTTCGGTCCGTTGTCCGACCGATCGTTGTCCCCGGGGTCGTGGCGACCGCTGAGCGGTGAGGAGGTGAGGGCGTTGGAGACCGCAGCGGCTCGCCCGGCGCCCCGCCGGCCATGACCGATGGCAGCCGGGGCCCGGTGACGACCGGTGGGGTCAGGGGTTCCTGGGCCCACCTGAGGTCGCTGCTGCTCGGGGCCATCGTGGTGCGTGGCCGGCCTCGCCGCCGCAGTCACGGTGCACGTCAATCCCCGCCACCACCTCACGCTCCGGGCCGTGCCCCCCACCGGCCGCGCATCGACGGCCGCCGTCTGCCCGACGGCACCGACGACCAACACCGGCTCGGTGCTGGGCAAGGTGGTGCTCATCCCCCCCGACGGGTTCACCCGCCAGCCGGACCAGGCGGTACAGGCCGGGGTCCGCAACGCCGCTCAGGTGGCGGCCGTGTCCCAACAGCCGGGTCAGGCCAGCGCCGAGTTGGGTCGGGACGGTTTCGAGGGGGCGGTCGGACGAGTGTGGATCAATGCCGGCGCCGGCGAGCAGGCCCAGGTCCTGCTCATCGAGTTCACCTGTCACAGAGGGGCGTCGGAGTACTTCAACAGCCAACTTGCCGGGTCCTACCAGACCGCCACCTTTACTTCCCTCCCCGACAACGGAAGCCTGGTGGGCGCCACCAGCGCCATCGGGGCCGGGGCCCTGTCTCCCGTCTGATCGGCGGAGGCCCGACGCTTTCAGGTCCGCTGTCTCGAGGCCCTAACGTAACCAGTCGTGCCCGCCGCCGGTCGTCGCTCCCCACCGTGGCCATGAACGGGCTGGGTGCCCACCCCCGGGCCCAGGTGGTGGGGACCGGTCTGGTCGGCGGATCCCTCGGCATGGCCCTGCGCCGGCGGGGCTGGACGGTCACCGGGACCGACGCCGACGCCGCCCATGCCGCCCGGGCCCTGCAGCTCGGGGCCCTCGATGCTGATGGCTTCGACGACAACGCCGACCTGGTCTTCGTGGCCACCCCCGCCGGCAGCATCGTCGACCAGGCCCGCAAGGCCCTCAGGGGGCGGGCCGTGGTCACCGACGTGGCCGGGGTGAAAGACGCCATCGTTGCCGCCGTTGCCCACCCGCGCTTCGTCGGCGGTCATCCCATGGCCGGCTCCGAGCAGGACGGGGTCGACGGCGCCGACCCCGACCTGTTCGTGGGAGCCACCTGGGTGCTGACCCCCACCGAGGTGACCGACCCCGATGCCTACACCCTGGTGGCCGGGGTCGTCGGCCTCCTGGGTGCCACCCCCGTCGCCCTGCCCCCCAGGCGCCACGACGACCTGGTGGCCATGGTCTCCCACGTACCACACCTCACGGCCACCTCGCTGATGAACCTGGCCGCAGAAGCGTCGGTCGAACATGGCACCCTGCTGCGCCTGGCCGCCGGCGGCTTCCGGGACATGACCCGCATCGCCGCCGGCCACCCGGGGATCTGGCCCGACATCTGCGTCGACAACCGCGACGGCATCCTCGAAGCGCTCGACGGGCTCACCGCTGCTCTGGCCCACGTCCGCAGACTCATCGCCGAGGGCGACCGCAGAGGCCTCCTGTCCTGGCTCGAGTCGGCCCGCGAAGCCCGGGTCAACCTTCCCTCCGCCGGGCTGGCGGCGGGGGAGTCGGTCGAGTTGCGCATCCCGGTGCCGGACCGGCCCGGTGTGTTCGCCGAGGTCACCACGCTCCTGGGCGAGATGGGCGTCAACATCTACGACATGGAGATCACCCATTCCGTGGAGGGGGACCGTGGGGTGCTGATGCTGGTCATCGCCTCCTCCGCCCTCGATGCGGTGCGGACCGCTCTCAACGAGCGAGCCTTCCGGGTCTCGCATCGAAGGCTCGGGCCATGATTGACCCGACGACCCCCGACAGTGGCAGGGCCGTCGTCGGTCCCCCCGTCCGCTCCCCGCTGCACGGCCGCCTGCAAGTCCCGGGAGACAAGTCCATCTCGCATCGAGCGTTGCTGCTGGCGGCGCGAGCCGCGGGTCGCTCGGAGCTTGTCGGGCTGTCGACTGGCCTCGACGTCGCTGCCACCACGGCGGCGATGGCCGCCTACGGAGCGAAGCTCGAACACCGGGGCCCGAGCACCGTCGTCGTCACCGGCGGCCCGGCACTACTGGGTGAGCCGGCCTCGGTCATCGACGTGGGCAACTCGGGGACCGCCATCCGCCTCCTCGCCGGTTGGTCCGCCGGCCTCCCTGCGCTGAGCATCCTGGCTGGTGACGACTCGGTCGCCAAACGACCGATGGAGCGCGTCGTCGAACCGTTGCGGGCCATGGGCGCGGCCATCGACGGTCGCCTCGGCGGCCGTTACGCCCCGCTCGTCGTTCGGGGCGGGCACCTGCACGGCATCGACTACCACGTGCCGGTCCCCTCCGCCCAGGTCAAGGGGGCCATCCTGCTGGCCGCCCTCAGCGCCGAGGGCGCCACAACCGTGCACGAGGCCACACCCACCAGGACCCACACCGAAGAGATGCTGGCGGCCGCTGGCGCCGACATCACCGTCGTCAACGGGGCGGTCACCGTGCGTCCCTCGTCGTTGCACCCCGTCGACGTGATCGTGCCCGGTGACCCATCGCAGGCGGCGTTCTGGGTGGTGGCCGCCAGCATCGTGGCCGGCAGTGACCTGGTGGTCGACCACGTCTACGTGGGACCTGGGCGCGCCGGGTTTCTCGCCGTGCTCGAGCGGATGGGAGCCGACATCACCGTCGAAGCCAGCGACGACGCCGAGCGCACCGCCGACCTGCGCGTACGCGGTGCCGAGCTGGTGGCCACCGAGGTCGGCGGCGCCGAGGTGGCGGCGCTGATCGACGAGATCCCCGTCCTGGCCGTGGCCGCCGCCTTCGCTCGGGGGACCACCGTCTTCGCCGACGCCGCTGAGCTGCGGCTCAAAGAGACCGATCGCATCGCCGCCATGACCTCCGAGCTGCGCGCCGTCGGCATCGACGTCACCGACCGGCCCGACGGCCTGGTCGTGACCGGCTCCGACGGGGAGCCCATCGCTGGCGGTACCGTCCACTCCCATGGGGACCACCGGGTGGCCATGGCCCTCGCTGTTGCTGCCCTTCGCTCGTCGCAGAGCGTCACCATCGAAGGTTGGGATGCGGTCGCCACCAGCTACCCCGGCTTCGAGGAGGATCTCCACCGATGCACGTCATAGCCATCGACGGCCCCGCCGGATCGGGCAAGTCGACCGTCGCCCGGGCCGTCGCCGTCCGCCTGGGACTGGACTATCTCGACACCGGGGCGATGTACCGAGCCGTGGCGTTTGCGGCCATGCGCCGGGGCGTCGACCCCGACGATACCGAGCGGGTGGCCCGCTTGGCCCAGTCCATGGACCTCGACGTCGGCGAACGCGTCCAGGTCGACGGGGTCGACGCCACCATCGAGATCCGCAGCCCGGAGGTGACCCGAGCGGTGAGCACGGTGGCGGCCAACACCGACGTTCGCCACGAGTTGGTGCAACGCCAGCGGGAGTGGGCCGTCGCCCACGGGGGCGGGGTCATCGAGGGACGCGACATCGGCACCGTGGTCTTTCCCTTGGCCACGGTCAAGATCTTCCTCACCGCCGAGGACGCCGAGCGGGCCGGCCGGCGCAGCAAGGAGGTGCTCGACATGCACTACGACAAGGTGGCGGCCGACATCGCCCGGCGCGACCACGCCGACTCCACCCGGACGGCGTCGCCACTCGCCATCGCCGACGACGCCGTGGCCGTGGACACGACCGGACGCAGCATCGACGACGTCGTCGACGCCGTCCTGGCCATCGTCGGTGCCTGAGTCGTCGGTGCCTGTGGCGCATGTCGGCGGGCCGCCGGGTCGGGCCGGACTGATCTGGTACGGCTTCGCCCGGGCGGTGGTCGAAGCCGTCTGCCGGGTGGTCTGGAGAGTCGAGATCAGTGGTGCAGACAACATCCCCAAGTCCGGCGGCTATGTCCTGGCGCCCGTGCACCGCTCGATCATCGACACATTCTTGTGCGGATGCCTGACCCGGCGCCGGTTGCGCTTCATCGGCAAGGACAGCGTGTGGAAGTACGCCTGGTCAGCCCGGTTCGTGACGTCCCTCGGTGGTATCCCGGTGCATAGGGGCATGCCGGACCGGGAGGCGCTTCGGGCCTGTGAGGCAGCGATCCGAGCCGGCGAGCCAGCAGTCCTCTACCCCGAGGGCACCCGTCAGAAAGGCCCGGTCGTCCATCCACTCTTCGAGGGCGCGGCGTTCGTCGCCGCCCGCACCGGCGTGCCCATCATCCCCGTTGGTATCGGCGGCAGCGAATGGGCCCTGCCCAAGGGCTCGAAGATGGTCAAGGCGGTCAAGATCCACATGATCGTCGGCGCCCCCATCGCTCCTCCCGCCCGAACCGAGAGCGGTGCCAGGGTCTCCCGCCGGGCGGTCAAGGAAACCACCGACACCCTCTACACCCAGGTCCAACAGCTCTTCGACGGGGCCATGGCCCGGGCCGGGCGCACCGGCCAGGTCGCCCCCGACTGAGCCGCTCGGCGCCCTCCGGTGGCTATCGTCATGCAGCCCTGGTTGTTGCGAGTACGATCACGAATCCAGTGGCCGTGGTTGTCTTTGTTGTACGTCGCCGCCTCGGTGCGTTGGTGAGGAGTCGCTGTGGGTGTTGATGCCGACCCCGCCCCTGAGGATCTGCCTGCACCTGCGCCGTCGAGGATGTCTCCCGACGTGGTTCGCAGTTATCGCTGGCAGCTGACACCGGGCGAAGACCAGATCAACTCCGAGACGTGGGCGGGATCGGTGCCCCACGTCAACGGCACTGCTCCACGGATGCGCGTCGGTCGCAGCAGATGGTTCAACCTTCTGTGGCTGCTCCCCATCGGCCTGGTACTGCTCCTTGTCGCCGTGGCCATCGCCCAGGGCCTGCGCGGTGACCCCACGATCCAGCGGTTCATTCAGCGCTACCCGGGAACCCTGGAGTCGGCTCGGGCCAAGGCGGCGACCGGCTTTCCTGCCTGGCTGCGTTGGCAGCACTTCTTCAACGTGTTCTTCATGCTGTTCATCATCCGTGCCGGAGTGCAGATCCTCTCCGATCACCCCCGGTTGTACTGGACCCGGCACTCCACCCCGGGCCGGGACTGGTTCCGCATCCAAAAGCCAGTGCCCACCGACCCTCTGTGGACAGCGAAGCAGGACTCCATCAGCCTCCCGGGCCAGGTCGGCCTACCCGGGCTTCGCCACTCCATTGGACTGGCCCGCTGGTGGCATCTCAGCATGGACATCCTGTGGCTGGTCAACGGGGTCGTCTTCTTTGTCCTGCTCTTCGTCACCGCCCAATGGCAGCGTCTGGTGCCCACCAGCTGGACCGTGTTCCCCGACGCCCTGTCTGCGCTCATCCAATACTTGTCGTTGACCTGGCCGGTGGACAACGGATGGGTGGCCTACAACGGCCTCCAGCTGATCGCCTACTTCCTCACCGTGTTCGTCGCCGCCCCCCTGGCCGTGGTCACCGGCCTGGGCATGTCGCCCGCTCTGTCCACCAGGTTCAAGAGGGTCAGCAGGGCGTTCAGCATCCAGACCGCCCGCTCGTTGCACTTCTTGGTGCTCGTCTACTTCTTGTTCTTCATAGTCATCCACGTGTCCCTGGTGTTCACCACCGGACTGCTGGTCAACCTCAACCATGTCTACGCCGGGCGCACCGATCACAGCTGGGTTGGGTTCTGGCTGTTCGCGGCGTCGATGGTCGTCATCATCGTCGCCTGGGTGGCGGCCACTCCCTTCACCATCCGCCATCCCCGAGCCGTACAACGAGCCGGCCAGGCCATCGTCGGACCACTCCAAAGCCTCTTCGAGCACGTCGACCCCAAACCCGGCGGCTACACCGAGAAGGACATCTCTCCGTACTTCTGGCACAACGGCCAGTACCCCGACTCCGAGGAGTACAAGCGCCTCTTCGACGGGCACTTTGCCGACTGGCGGTTGCGGATCAACGGCCTGGTCGACAACCCCGTCGAACTGGACCTCGTGGAGCTACGGGCCCTGCCGCACCACGAGCAGATCACCCAGCACTTCTGCATCCAGGGATGGTCAGGCGTGGCCAAATGGGGAGGAGTGTCGATGGCGGCCATCGCAGACCTCGTCAAACCGCAGCCCGAGGCCAGGTGGGTCGTCTTCTACTCACTCGGTGAGGGGGCCGACAAGGGTGTCTACTACGACGCTCACCCGATCGAGCACATGGCCCACCACCTCACCATGATCGCCTACGACATGAACGACGAGCCCCTGTCGTTCGGCCACGGTGCCCCGCTTCGGCTCCGCAACGAGATCGAGCTCGGCTTCAAACAGGTCAAGTGGATCAAAGGGATCGAGTTCGTCGCTCACTACTCCGAGGTGGGCAGCGGCTACGGCGGCTACAACGAGGACCACGAGTTCTTCGGGTACCGCCAATCCATCTAGACCCACAGCCGTAGACATGTCGGGTCAGCTTGGGTGAAAGGGCCGAACGGCGATAAGGCCCGGGCCGCTACGCCAGCCGACGATGACCGTGGGTGTTCGAGCTGAACGTTGCGTGTGAAACATGACACATCTGCTAGCTGTAGTTAGCAATGTGCTATCTGCCGGGTACCATGGTGGAAACACGACGGAGGAGAAACCGAACGATGTCTGACACGACAAAGACTCAGTTGATCGCACAGCTACGAACCCTGTTGCAGCTCACCCAGTCCGAGATTCAGCTGGCCACGGTCCGCCAAGCCCAGGCTCGGACCGACGCAGTCCGCAAGGAGCTGGCGCAGAACGCCAAGAACGCCCAAGATCGTAGTCGCCGCATCAGCGACGCCCTGCAAGACCTGGGTGCTGCCCCTGATGTGATCTCACCGGTGGTCGGTCGGCTCGCGGCGATGATCAAGTCCACAGCGGAGCAGGCGCAGCCGATCACCGAGGCCCTTCTCGGCGAGCTGGCGATGGAGCATCAGATGCTCGACCGGGCCCGCTACGTGAAGGTCTTGGCCGAGCGCGCAGGAGAGAGCAAGGTCAAGCACCTCGCTGAGCGTCTTGAGACGGCACATTCAGCCACAGTCGAGTGGTTGACGGTCGTATTGGCCGAAGATGCCCTGGGCGGTCCGACTGCCCTTCGCCGTACCCCGTCGCAGCTGGTGACCAGCGTGGCTCTGCGTGTGGTCAGCTTGCCACAGCGGACAATCGGAGACCGGGTCAACGATGCTTTCGCTCAGGCCCGGGCGGCCCGTCAGCAGATTTCTGACACCGTCAGCCAGACCCGGCAGACCGCAGCTGACCTGCGTGACGGCGTGGTCGAGGTATTCGATGTCACCCGTGACACCGGCTTGGAGCGGGCCGAACTGGTCGCCCGGCGCGACGGAGCCAATGACACCGCCGAGGCTGTCCACGAGCTGCGGCGGGCCAACGGGTCGCTCAACGCTGACGAGTTGCCGATCAAGCGCTACGACGATCTCAACATCAGCGACGCCGTGGCGGCGATCAACAAGCTCACCGATCCCGAAGACATCCGGGCCATCCTCGCCTACGAGGAAGCCAACAAGGGCCGCAACGGTGTTGTGTCCGCCACCCAGACCCAGTTGGCCTCCGTCGCCAAAGAAGCCGTCGGAATTTCCTAGCATCGCCATTGCCGGTGGCCGCCACGATAGATGAGAATGGTGGTTGCCCGGCAAAGCTCGGTTCTCCTTGGTGCAGGTGAGCCCGATAGCTAGATTGATGCGGGGGCCTTCTCGGTACCACGAATTGTTCAGTTTTGAAGACGTGTTTCAGCGTTGTTGACTCGGTTGGCC
>JALZAH010000607.1 GCA_030948425.1 Actinomycetota bacterium | reverse complement strand
CCTCAGCACTCATGGGCCGAGGATCACGATCGACCGTCCGTTGGAAGCATGACCGGATCCGGCGGAAGAAGACCCGGGACGGGCGTCTTCGTGCGGCCAAGGGAGAGGCCCGCAAAGGCACTTGAATCGGTATCGCCGATGAGCGACGGGTTTCGCCAGTCATCGACCAGGGGTAGGCCACCTCCGGACCTTCTTGAGGGGGAGAGGCATGAGCTTGCTGTCACATCTTCAGCGCAACGCCGCCGAGGCCGCTGACCAGCCCGCACTCCTGATTGGTGAGACCATCCTCACCCACAGCGGGTTGTGTTCGGCGGCCGGTCAGCTGGCTACGGTCCTGGGCGATCACGGCATCGGCCCCGACGACCGAATCGGCCTGATGATGCCCAACGTCCCGGCCTTCCCGGTGATCTTCTACGGGGCGCTGCAGGCGGGCTGCGTCGTCGTCCCCATGAACCCCTTGCTCAAGGGCCGAGAGGTGGAGTACTACCTGAAGGACTCCGGCGCCAAGGCGCTCTTTGTGTGGTCCGACGTGGCTGACGAGGCCCGCAAGGGGGCGGCTGCCGTCGACGTCGAGGTCATTGCCATCGAGGACCCCATGGCCGCCGGGCTTCGTGCCGATGTCAACGCTCGAGCCGACACCGCGGAGCGCCACGATGACGACGACGCGGTGATCCTCTACACCTCGGGTACCACCGGTGAGCCCAAGGGCGCCCAGCTCACCCACGCCAACCTGACCATCAACGCCGAGACGGTAGCAGGTCAGCTTCTGGCCGCCGACACCAACGACGTGGTCATGGGATGCCTGCCGCTGTTCCATGTCTTCGGGCTGACGTGCGGCCTCAACGCCTCGATCGTCGGGAGGTCGTGCCTGGCCCTGCTGCCCCGCTTCGACCCCGATCAGGCGCTCGAGCTCATCAGCGCTGCGCAGGTGACCATCTTCGAGGGCGTACCCACCATGTACAACGCCATCCTCCACGCCAAGAGCGCCGATACCGCCGACACGTCGAGTCTGCGGACCTGCATCTCGGGGGGGTCGGCCATGCCCGTGGAAGTCCTCAAGCAGTTCGAGGAAGCGTTCGGCTGCACCATCCTGGAGGGCTACGGCCTGTCGGAGACCTCCCCGGTGGCCTCCTTCAACCTGCCGGACCGACAACGCAAGCCCGGCTCCATCGGCGTCCCCATCGATGGCGTGGAGATGCGCGTCGTCGATGATGACGGCAACGACGTAGAGCGGGGGACACCGGGGGAGATCGCCATCCGGGGCCACAACGTCATGAAGGGATACTGGGGCAAGCCCGACAAGACCGCGGAGGCCATCCCCGACGGCTGGTTCAGGACCGGCGACGTGGCCACCATCGACGAAGACGGCTACTACTTCATCGTCGATCGCAAGAAGGACCTGATCATCCGCGGTGGCTACAACGTCTACCCCCGGGAGGTCGAGGAGGTCCTCTACACCCACCCCGACATCACCGAGGCGGCAGTGATCGGTATAGCCGACGAGCGCATGGGCGAGGAGGTCGGCGCCGCCGTGGTGCTCAAGGAGGGGTCGTCAGCGACCACCGATGACCTCAAGGCTCATGCCAAGGCCAACCTGGCCGCCTACAAGTACCCCCGTCAGGTGTGGCTGGTCGACGAGCTTCCCAAAGGGCCCACCGGAAAGATCCTGCGCCGGGAGGTCCAGGCGCCCGACGCCGACGGCTGAGCGCGTCTCAGTGGGCCCGCCGGTCCCGGACCTGCTCCGATCGTCGGTAGGCTTGTTGCTGCTGGCCCGGTTGTTCGGTGATGAAGCCGTCTGCGGGTTGGCCGTTCGGCGCTATCCCCGGTCCCTGGTGGCGAATCCCCACAGGGTCTTATCACCGGAGGTGCTGATGAGCGATGCCGACCTTCCGCGCGGCGCCGATCGGTGGCTGCGGCTGGTGATGGCGCTGTCTGCTCGCGAGGGTGTCGACCTGACCGTGGCCGGCATGTGTGCGGCGTGTGCGGACGTGTTGCTTATGGCGGGCGCAGGGATCATCCTGATGGCCACGGACGGACCGGGGGCGACCTATCAGTCGAAGACCTGGGTCGAGCCACTCGAAGCGTTGCAGTTCACGCTCGGGGTGGGTCCGGGCACCGACGCCTATGTCGGAGGCCTGCCGGTCATAGAAGTGGATCTGATCGCCGACCCACCATGGCGATGGTCGACGTTCGTCGGTTCGGCCATCGAAGCGGGGATGCGGGCGGTGTTTTCCTTCCCGCTCCAGGTGGGGGCGGCGCGCATCGGGACGCTTACCCTCTACCAGGACCACGCCGGGCGCCTCGACGACGACCGCTACGCCGACGCCGTGGTCATGGCTGCCATCGTCACCCGCGCCGTCCTCGCCATACAGGCCGGGGCGGCAGACGGTGCCCTCGCCGCCGAGTTGGGCGACGGCGATCTCTACCAGTCCGAGGTCCACCAGGCGTCGGGGATGGTCTCGGTGCAACTCGACATCCTCGTCGGCGAGGCGTTGGCCCGCATCCGGGCCCGAGCATTCGCCGAGGGGAGGACAGTCGGTGAGGTCGCTCGCGAGGTCGTCACCAAGCGACTGTGCTTCGAGCGGTGACCGCTCCCCTCGAGAATGGTGCCCCCGTGGGCTCCGGGCGTCGTAGGATGTCACGACGGGACATGCTGGGCACGCAAGAAAGGACCCATGCTGCGTGGCGAAACGCGAACAGCTGTTGGCTGACACATTCTTGAAGCTGGCGGACACCCTCGTTGACGACTTCGACATCATCGACGTGTTGACCACCCTGAGCGGACGTTGCGTGGAGTTGCTCGACGCCGCGGCCACAGGGGTCCTCCTGGCCGACACGTCCGGCGCTCTGCAGGTGATGGCCGCGTCGAGCGAAGCGGCGAACGTCTTGGAGCTGTTCCAGGTGCAAAACGAAGAAGGACCGTGCCTGGAGGCCTTCCGGCTCGGTCAGGCCGTGGCCCACGAGGATCTCGAGACCGACAACCCGTGGCCTCGCTTCGCGGCCAAGGCCTCAGGGGCGGGGTTCGCGTCGGTGCATGCCTTCCCGATGACCGTGCGCGGCAACGTGTTGGGGACGCTGAACCTGTTCATGATCGAGCCGGGACCGTTGCCGGCTGCGGACGTGGTGATCGCCCAGGCTCTGGCCCACGCCGCCACGCTCGCTCTGCTGCAGGACCGCGTCGCCGAGGATCGTCAACGTTTGACCGCACAGCTCCAAGGGGCATTGAACAGTCGGATCACCATCGAACAGGCCAAGGGCGTCATCTCCCAGATGGCCAGCATCGGTACCGATGAGGCGTTCGCCCGGCTGCGATCCTACGCTCGCAGCCACAACGCCAAGCTGACCGACGTGGCTGCGGGTGTCGTCAACCGGACTCTGCCCGATGCCGACC
>JALZAH010000605.1 GCA_030948425.1 Actinomycetota bacterium | reverse complement strand
GAGGTGGATCCGCCTGGCCGAGGCCGTGCTGGCCGAAGAGGGAGTGGGCGATGCCGAGGTGTCCATGTTGTTCGTGGACGAGGTGGCGATCGCCGATCTCAACAAGCGCTTCCTGGGCCGGGACGGGCCCACAGATGTCCTGGCCTTCCCGATCGACGAGGACCCCGGCGAGGGGGGCCGGTCCCCGGACTCGGGGGGCTCGGGTCCCGGCTTCAACGCCGAACCGTCTGAGGCTCCTTCGTTGTTGGGTGACCTTGTCATCTGCCCGGCGGTGGCGCATCGCAACGCCCCCGAGCATGCCGGGACCTACACCGACGAGGTGGCGCTGCTCATCGTCCATGGGCTGCTGCACCTCCTCGGCATGGACCATGCCGAGGAGGACGAGGCGGAGGCCATGGAGGCCAGAGAGCGAGCCTTGCTCCAGCGCCATCACCCCGGGTCTCCGATCGCATCGAACGACACGCCGGCGCGGTCCCCGTCCGGCGGTGCCCCGTCACCGCAGACCATGCCGGAGGCCGACCGCTGATGCCGGTCGTCGCCGCCGTCGGGGCCATAACCCGGCCGCCAGCCCACCACCTGGGCGCCAGCGACATCGTGTTGCTTGTCGTGGTGGTTGTCCTTATCGGCGCCACGGGGTTCCTGGCCCTCTCCGAGACAGCCCTGACCCGAATGTCGCAGATCAAGGCCAAGAGCCTGGTCGAGGAGCATCGTCGCCACGCCGCTGTCCTGTTGCGCCTGGTCACCCACACCGAGCGGTTCCTTCCCGTTGTCCTCTTCGCCCTGGAGATCTGCACGCTGGTGGCCGCCACCCTCGTCGGTGTCATCTCCGAGCATGCCTTCGGTGGGGTGGGCGTCCTCGTCTCCACCGTCTTCGAGGTCATCGTCATCTTCGTGGTGGCCGAGTTGGCCCCCAAGACCTGGGCGGTCCAGCACAGCGAGCGGGCTGCGCTGCTGACCGCTCCGTTCATTCGGATCCTGGTGGCGTTCGCTCCTCTGCGCTGGGCGACACGGGGGTTGATCACCGTGTCCAACGTCCTGCTACCCGGCAAGGGCATGCGGGAGGGGCCCTACACCTCCGAGGGGATGCTGCTGGCCATGGCCGACACGGCGGCTGCCGAGGAGGTGATCGAGCACCAGGAGCGCACCTTGATCCACTCGATCATCGACTTCGGCGACACCGTCGTGCGTGATGTCATGGTGCCGCGCCCGGACATGGTCTCGGTGGAGTCGAGAGCCAAGATCAGCGACGTGGTCGACATCGCCATCGCCGCCGGCTACAGCCGGATCCCCGTGTTCGGTCAGGGGATCGACGACATCGTCGGCGTGGTGATGGCCAAGGACCTCATGCGCGCCGAGCGGGAGGGTCGGGTCGACGAAGCGGTGACCGAGATCCTCAGGGACGTGCACTTCGTCCCCGAATCCAAGCGCGTCTCCGAGTTGATGCGCGAGATGCAGGCCAACAAGGCCCACATCGCTCTGGTGGTCGACGAGTACGGGGGCACCGCCGGGATGGTGACCCTCGAGGACCTGATCGAGGAGCTCGTAGGTGAGATCACCGACGAGTACGACACCGAGGAGGCTGACGTCGAACGCCTGGCCGATGGGACACTGGCGGTCAACGCCCGTATGCCCGTCGACGAGGTCAACGAGTTGCTCACCGTGCCCGGTCTGCCCGAGGGCGACTGGGACACCGTGGGAGGCTTGGTCTACAGCCTGCTCGGCCATGTGCCGATCGAGGGCGAGGCGATCGACTACGAAGGGCACCGGTTGATCGCCGAGGGTGTCCAGGGGCGGCGGATCGGCCGGGTGCGCGTCGAGACCCGGTCGGCTGACGACGAGGGGAGTGACCACGACGCATCGGCCTCCCAGCAGTCGCCATGAGCGACGTGGGACCTGATCATCGCTCCGGGTTCGCCACCCTGGTCGGCCGGCCCAACGTTGGCAAGTCCACGCTCCTCAACACCGTCGTCGGCCAGAAGGTATCCATCACCTCCCCGGTGGTGCAGACCACCCGAAACCAGGTGCGGGGGGTTCTCACCAGGCCCGACGCACAGGTGATCTTCGTGGACACACCCGGGATACACAAGCCACGCACCTTGCTCGGTGAGCGGCTCAACGACACCGCTGCGGATGCTCTCGGTCAGGTCGACGTGACCGTGCTCGTCCTCGACGCCACCGCCGCCGTGGGCCGGGGTGACCGCTTCGTGGCGGCCATGGTCCCCAGGACCGCCATCTGCGTGCTGAACAAGATCGACCGGGCCTCGCCGCAGACCGTCCTTCGTCAACTGGTGGCGGCGTCGGAGCTGGAGCTCGACGAGTACTTCCCGGTCTCGGCGCGCACCGGGGAGGGCGTCGACGTACTGGTGGAGGCCATCGCCTCCCGGCTCCCTCCCGGCCCTCAGTTTTATCCCCCCGACACGGTGACCGACGTGGCCGAGGCCTTCTGGGTGGCCGAGCTGGTGCGCGAGCAGCTGCTGGCGGTCATGACCGAAGAGGTCCCCCACAGCATCGCCTGCCGGGTCACCGAGTGGGAGTGGCCGCGAATACGCTGTGAGATCAACGTGGAGCGCGACTCCCAGAAGGGGATCGTCATCGGCAGGGGCGGGGGAGTGCTCAAAGACGTCGGGATCCGGGTCCGCGAGCAGCTGCCCGCCGGCGCCTACCTGGAGCTGTTCGTCAAGGTCAACCGTGACTGGCAACGCCAGGCTCGGGCCCTGGAGCGCCTGGGCTACTGACGTCAGCGCACCGCGGGCTGCGTCGGAGCGGGGCACTGCGTCGTAGCGGCGCCGGAGCGGAGCGGGGCCAGGAAGGCCTCCACCTCGTGGAGGTGGCGGGTCCTGGCCATCGGCGGCAGGGCCCGGACCAGGTCCCAGCGGTACCGGGCTCGGCCCAGACGGGAATCGAGGACGGCGACCACACCCCGGTCGGTGTTGTTGCGGATGAGCCGGCCGGCGCCCTGGGCCAGCAACGTTGCCGCTCGGGGCACGTCGATGGCAGCGAAGGCCTGGCGGCCGAGCCGGTCACGCCTGGCCTGGAGGAGGGGGTCATCGGGCCGGGGGAACGGCAGGCGGTCGATGGTCACCAGCGAGCATGCCGGGCCCGGGACGTCGACGCCCTGCCAGAAGCCCATGGTGGCGAACAGGCACGACTGCTCCTCGGTGCTGAAGCGGGCTACCAGCGCCGGCTTGGGCAGATCGGACTGGGTCAGGACCGGCCAGGGCACGCGGGCCGCCACCGTCTCGGCCGCCGCCGTCATGGCCCGCCACGACGTGAACAAAGCCAGGGTTCGGCCCTCTGCAGCGGTGATCAGGGCGACGAGCTCTTCGAACATCGCAATCTCGTAACCCGGCTGCCGGGGGTCAGGCAGGTGCAGCGGGCAGTACAGCAATGCTTGATGGGGGTAGTCGAATGGGCTGCCCACGTCGATCTCGTCAAAGGTGCCGGCGTCCAGGCCGATCCGCTCGGCCAGGCGGGGAGGCACCGTCGCACTGGTCAGCACGGCCACCGGGGCATCGGAGGGCCCCCACAGCAGGTCTTGAAGCAAAGCGGCGACATCGACGGGAGCCACCCGCAGGACCGGAGCGTGGTCGGGGCCCTCCACCCAGGCCACCTTGACGTCGCTCAGGGTCAGGACCTGGTCGATCTCGCTGACCAGAGTGGTGCCTGCCTGTTGAACCCGGGTCCGCCGGGCCGAGCGCTCCTGGGCGGCGGCAACGTCCCCTCCGACCTTTCGGACCTCGGCCAGCAGGCGGGTCAGGCGCTCGCGCAGGAGGGTCAGGCGTTCGTTGACCGCCTCGTCGATCGGGCTGGTCAGCCGGGTGCCCCGCAGCGGAGCGAGTGTCTCGCTCAGCAGCGTCGCCGCCTCTCCGGCGGCCTCGACGGTGGCGGCGTCGTCGAGCAGGGGCCGGGCGGCCCGGGCCAGCGCATGGACCCGGCCGGCGGCCAGGTCGAAGCCCAGGCTGGCCGAGGCGACGTCCTCCAGCTCGTGGGCCTCGTCGAAGACGACGACGTCATGGGGAGGCAGGACCTCACCACCGGAGGCCAGATGGGCGGCATAGAGGTGGGTGTTGACCACCACCACGTCGGCGTTGGCAGCTCGCTTCTTGGCCGCCTCAGCGAAGCAGTCGTCGCCCGCCGGACACCGTCCCGCCCCCGGGCAGTCCCGGGGTCCCACGCTCACCTGGGCCCATGCGTCGCTGCTCGGTTCGAACGGCAGGTCGGCCCGGTCGCCGCTCTCCGCCGTCACCGACCAGGCGGTGAGCCGTTGCACCTCCCGGGCGAACGGCCCGAGCACCCCGGCTGCCGTTCCGCCGCCCCCGGGCCCGGGCACCCCGCCGCCGAGTGGTCTGTCGCCGAGGGTCCCGTTGTCGAGGGTCAGCTGATCGGCCCCGCCGCCGATCTCGGCCACCCGTTGCCGGCAGATGTAGTTGGAGCGACCTTTGAGCACGGCGAAGTCGACCGGGTCCCCGAGAGCGGCAGCCACCACCGGCAGGTCGCGCTGGGCGAGCTGATCCTGGAGCGCCTTGGTGGCGGTGGCCACCACGCAGCGGGTCCCGGCGGCCAGGGCGGGGACCAGGTACGCCAGGCTCTTGCCCGTGCCGGTCCCGGCCGCCACGATCAGGTGGTGGCGCCGGGCTATGGCCTCGGCCACCGCAGCGGCCATGCGTTGCTGGGCCGGGCGATCCTCGTGGTGGGCCAGGGCATTGGTGACCCGTTCGAGCGCCGGCAGGGCGGCACAACCCTGCGGCGTCGTCGACGGTTCGCTCACCATCTGACGCTACCGCTGCGCCGGGCCAGGAGTGCGGCGTCTCATGAGTGTGCGCAGAGCTTTTGGGCTGCGAGGGTGGGGGTGGCGCTGAAGGTCATGCGGGTGTAGCCCACCGAGTGGCTGACATTGCCCAGGAGCTGCTGGAGGCTCAGCGGCGTGGTGATGGCGTGCAGGTAGGCGTGGAGCGGTCCACACCAGGTGGCCGCCCTGGCCGCGGCCACCTGTTGGGCCGGGCCGGCGGCGGGAACCGTGGCGCCGGCGGGGAGGAATCGGGCGACCAGCCACTCCGAGCCGATGGTCTTCTCGTGGCCGGGGCGGCCTCGAGTCGCCAGTGTGGTGTGGCTGCCCACGGGGTCAGCCAGCGACAGGAGGTCGTAGATGTATACGTGGGCTCCAGCCGACGCTCCCGTGAGGCCGATGTTGACGTCCTCGGCTATGACCCGCTCCGGCCGGCCGGCGAGGAAGGGGCGGGGAGGACCGGTGTAAGCGCCGTTGACCATGTCGATGAGGGAGACCTCCACGCTCTTGGGGGGTACGGTCCTGGCCAGCGCTGCCAAGTCCGTACCGATGCGGATACGGGTGCGGTACTCGTCGGCGGTGACCGGGTGGGGGCTACCCGACTCACGGACCCAGAAGAGACGCTCGTTGGTGATCCCGTTGGCCATGATCTGGCCGGTGTTGGCATAGCGGAGATGCGCGACGCACACGATGGCGAAACCGGTGATCAAGGCGATGGGGACGACGCTGAGGACGGTGACGCGGGGGGCCCCGAGGCTGGGGGGCCTGAGGCTGGGGGCCCTGACGCGGGGGCCGCAGACCCAGGCGGCCAGGCCGACGGCGAAGAGCCCCGGCACCAACATCCGGGCGTGCATGAAGTCGCCGCCCACCCGCACCACATAGGCCCAGTCGGCTGCACCGCCGAGGACCGGCGCCGCCAGCACCACCCCGGAGACCCAGTCGCGGTGATAACCGGCCCCGGCCAGGCGGGCGACGATGACGACGGTCAACACGACGAGGGGGACGTAGAGACGATCGGCGGTCACGAAGTCCCCGAAGTACCTGGCTCCCTGCGACCACCAGGACCGTCCGGCAGACTTGGCCAGGGCGGTGTTGGGGGTGATCATGGCGAAGTAGGCCATCCGCCACACCTGGTAGACGACCGGGACGCCCGCAGCAACGACGGCGGGAACAGCCCAGCGCCGCAACGCAGACATCGGTCGTTGGGGACGAGAGAAGTAGATGATCACCGCCAGGGCGGCGAGGAAGGTGATCGTCAGCAGGCCCAGGTCGGGTCGGATGAGCTCGCCCAGGCCGACGACGAAGGCGGTGACGGCGAACCCCCGTGTCGTGGTGGCGGCACGAACCAGCAGCCACCACGACAGCCCCTCCCAGCCGAATATCAGCCCGGTCTCGAGTCCGGAGCTGGCGAAGTCCCACACCCCGTCGATGACCGAGGCGGCGATCAGACCGAGGGGGATGGCGGTCGGCAGTCCCCGCCAGGCGGCCAGTCGCTGCGCCGCTCGGGCTCCCAGAAGAAAGCCGCCGGCGGCGGCGGTGATGCCGAGGATCACCGCCCACCAGGCCAGCCGGACCAGTGGGAGAAGCCAACCGAACACGGAGAGTATGAATACCCACAGCGGGTCGGTGAAGACCTCGACCCGCTCCCCCGGGTTGAACACTGGTCCATAGCCGGACCAGATGTTGTGGATGATGCGGAAGTCGATGTAGGCGTCCTCGGCGGCCCAGCGGTGGGCATAGGCGCCCACCACGAGCGCCACCACGGGGGCGGCCACGATCAGCCAGGACCACGCCGGTAGCCGGTGGGCGAGGCGACGGCCGGCCGGTTCGCTCGGCGTCGGTGAGGTTCTGGTCGTCGCCCTTTGATGATGCAAACCGACGCTCCCCGAGCCGTGTTCTACGCGCCCGACAATACCGGTGGGTCGGCGGTGGCGAGCGCACCCCAAGACCGGCGGGATGAGAACATGGAGCGTGCGACTGCGTATCTTCACCGAACCCCAACTCGGGGCCACCTACGACGATCAGTTGACGGCGGCGCTCTGCGCCGAGGAAACGGGCTTCGATGCCTATTTCCGTTCTGATCACTATCTGACCATGGGGGACGGTGACGGCTACCCGGGCCCATCTGATTCGTGGGTCACCCTGGCCGGCCTGGCCCGGGAGACCAGCCGCATCCGCCTGGGAACGCTGCTCACCTCGGCCACATTCCGCTTGCCCGGACCCCTGGCCATCTCCGTGGCCGAGGTCGATGCCATGAGCGGAGGACGGGTCGAGCTGGGCCTCGGGGCCGGCTGGTACACCGACGAGCACACCGCCTACGGGATACCGTTTCCCTCGACCGTGCAGCGCTTCGAGCGCCTCGAGGAGCAGCTGGCCATCATCACCGGACTGTGGCAGACCCAGCTCGGCCAGACCTTCGACTTCGCCGGCACCCACTACCACCTGAGTGACAGCCCGGCGCTGCCCAAGCCATTCCAACAGCCCCACCCACCGCTGATCATCGGCGGCGCCGGGCTGAAGCGGACTCCGGCGCTGGCCGCCCGCTTCGCCGACGAGATCAACACCCCGTTCCTCTCCGCCACCGACGCCAAGGTCCGCTATGCGGCGGCCGACGACGCGTGTCGGACGGCGGGCCGCGACCCGGCGAGCCTCGGGCATTCGGCGGCGGTGGTGGTGTGCTGCGGCAAGGGGGAGGCAGCTCTGGCCCGGCGGGCCGGGGTCATCGGTCGTGCCGTCGATGATCTGAGGGCCAACGGCGTGTGCGGCACTCCCGATGAGGTGGTGGCACAGCTCGAGGAATGGGAGGAAGCGGGAGCGGACACGGTCTATCTGCAGGTGCTCGACCTCTCCGACCTCGACCACATCCGCCTCATCGCCGCCGAGGTCGCGCCCGCCGTCACCTGACCCGGTCGTCCTCGTGCGTCCGGGCCGGCCGCTCGTCTAAGCCGGCTCGCTCGTCTGAGGGCCGAGGCTGCTCCAGGGGGGGCCTGCCTCGCTCAAGGGCCGGGGCCTGCGAAGTGTGGGTTGCCCAGCGGGCCGATGGGCGAAACTTGGGGGCGCAATTCCACGTATGCGGAGAATTGCGCCCCCAAGTTCGGGCCAGGCCGGTGGGGCGGACGCGACCGGTGGAGGCTTTGCGCCCCCCAAGTTCGGGCCAGGCCGGTGGGGCGGACGCCACCGGGGAAGGCGGAGCGCTCCCGGCCCTGACCCGGCCGTGGTAGGCGATACGGTGCTCGGGATGGACGTCCCCGGCCTCGATCCCAAGCGGATGCCGCGGCACGTGGCGTGCGTCATGGACGGCAACGGCCGCTGGGCCACCCAGCAGGGGTTACCCAGGACGGAGGGCCACCGGGCCGGCGAGGAGGCACTCTTCGACGCCGCCCAGGGGGCTCTAGCTCTCGGTCTGCCATGGTTCACCGTGTATGCCTTCTCCACCGAGAACTGGCGCCGGCCGAGCGACGAGGTCCGTTTTTTGCTCAACGTGATCGCCGACCAGCTTCTGACCCGACGCCGCGACGACCTGCACGCCCTCGGGGTTCGCATCCGCTTCATCGGTCGGAGGGACTGGCGGGTGCCCCGGTGGGTGCTGCGGCGCATGGACGATGCCGCCCGCCTCACCGAGAACAACACCGAGATGACCCTGACGGTGGCGTTCAACTACGGCGGTCGGGCCGAGATCGTCGACGCCGTCAAGGACCTCGTGGCTACCGGCACCCCGGCGTCGAAGATCAATGAGAAGGCCATTCGCCGGCACCTCTACGACCCGTCGGTGCCAGACCCGGATCTGCTGATCAGGACCTCGGGGGAGTACCGGCTGTCCAACTTCCTCCTCTGGGAGCTGGCCTACAGCGAGCTGGTGTTCACCGAGGTGCTCTGGCCCGACTTCCGCAGGGAGAACCTCTACGACGCCGTCCGGGAGTTCCAGGCCCGAGATCGCCGCTTCGGCAACACGGCCACCCGCGACGCCCAGGGCATCCCCAACTGAGCATCGCCTTGTTCTCTGACGGCCGCTGATGGGCCTGTACCGCGAAGACGCCGTGGTGCTGCGCACCCACCGACTCGGTGAGGCCGATCGCATCGTGGTGCTCATGACCCTCGGGCGAGGGAAGGTGCGGGCGGTGGCCAAGGGGGTGCGCAAGACCAAGAGCCGCTTCGGGGCGCGTCTCGAGCCGCCCACCAACCTCCGGGCCATGCTCTACGAGGGCCGCCAGCTCGACACCATCACCCAGGTCGAGACCATAGACCCCTATCGCCATGTGCGCCGGGACCTGGAGCGCACCACCGACGCCCTGGCCCTGGTGGAAGCGGTCGACCAGGTGGCTCAGGAGGGGGAGGCCAACATCGGCCTCTATCGCATGCTGACCCGAGCCCTGCACGCCCTCGACGAGCACCGCTCTCCGCTGTTGGTGGCCTCGTTCTATTGGAAGCTGCTGGCCGTCGAGGGAGTGGCGCCGGTCGTCGACGTGTGCGCCGGCTGCGGCACTCCGGGTGTGGGCACCGGTGTGGCCGCCATCGCCGGTGCCGCAGAGGCGGCAGCCGCCACCGAGCTGGTCGCCTACGACCCGCTCGAGGGCGGGGCCCTGTGCCGATCGTGTCGCCAAGGGGTGAGCCTGCTGCCCGGGGCCCTGGAGCTGATCCGCCGGGTCTTCGGAGGGGACCTGGCCGGGGTGCTGGCCGAACCGCCGGGTCCCGCGGCCGCCCAGGTGGCGGAGTTGGCCACCACATCCCTGGAACACCACCTGGAGCGCCGGCTGCGCGTTGTGCGGCTCCTCGGGCACTGATCGCAGCGTTCCGACCGGGACCACGGCCGGTATCCTGCGCGGCTATGGCCGCCCCGGAGATGGACGACATCGTACGACTGTCCAAGCAGCGGGGATTCGTGTTCCCCTCGGCGGAGATCTACGGCGGATTCCGCTCCACGTATGACTACGGGCCTCTGGGTGTGGCCATGCTGCGCAACGTGAAGAACGAGTGGTGGCGCTCCATGGTGCAGCTGCGCGCCGACGTGGTCGGCCTGGACGCGGCGATCCTGTCCAGCCCCAAGGTGTGGTCGGCCTCGGGCCACCTGGAGAACTTCACCGATCCCCTGGTCGACTGCCGCAACTGCAAGGAGCGGTGGCGCGCCGATCACCTCGAGGTCGGCGACGACGGCATCATCCACTGCCCCAACTGTGCGAGCACGGATCTGACCGGCGCCCGGGCATTCAACTTGATGTTCAAGACCTACGCCGGCCCCGTGCAGAGTGACGCCAACGTGGCCTACCTGCGCCCGGAGACGGCACAGGGCCACTTTGTGAACTTCGCCAACGTGGTGACCACGGCGCGCAAGAAGCCGCCGTTCGGCATCGCCCAGATCGGCAAGTCGTTCCGCAACGAGATCACGCCCGGCAACTTCGTGTTCCGCACCCGAGAGTTCGAACAGATGGAGCTCGAGTTCTTCGTGCCCCCCGCTGACGCCGACCAATGGTTCGACTACTGGTGCCGGACCCGACTCGAATGGTACATCGACCTCGGAATCCCCGCCGAGATGCTGCGCTTGCGGCCCCATGACCCCGACGAGCTGTCCCACTACTCGGTGGCCACCTCCGACGTGGAGTTCGCCTTTCCCTGGGGGTGGGGCGAGCTGGAGGGCATCGCCAACCGCACCGACTTCGATCTGAAGGCCCATGCTGGGG
>JALZAH010000059.1 GCA_030948425.1 Actinomycetota bacterium | reverse complement strand
GGTGTACGCATGATGAGCAGGAAGACCACCGAGGAGGCCATTCCCCAAGCCCAGTTCGTGAAGGCCATCACCGGTCAAAGCACGGACAACTGCTGAGGGGGGCGCCCCAGCTACTGATCGACGGACTGGACCTCGTAGCCGGTCGAGGAGTGCTCGTCTGTCATGTGGAAGGGCGTAGCCGAAGACGGAGAGGATGCGCTCGGCGGTGACGAGCGGGTGAGACTTGGCCCGACTCATAGGAGTGGATCGCAGCTCGGGATGTTCGGCAACTTTGCATCCCTCGTTTGCCAACTTCTTTGGCGCGTTGCCCTTGTATGCTTTCTCCCGATCGTCTCATCATGGGAAGTTAGTTAGG
Organism: Actinomycetota bacterium; assembly: GCA_030948425.1. Taxonomy (GTDB): domain Bacteria; phylum Actinomycetota; class Acidimicrobiia; order Acidimicrobiales; family Palsa-688; genus JALZAH01. The sequence goes on along the minus strand of JALZAH010000059.1, from coordinate 1,973 downwards.
TTTGTTGACGTTAGTTCGTGTCGAGCTTTCGGGTCAAGAGGGTAGGGCGGGGGCCAGATGCAGCCTGTGGGCACTAGTCGAAGAGATCCCGGAGCGTCGCCTGACGTTGTCGCCCAAGCGGCGACGGTATGGCCTCGCCCGTTGCGGGTGGGCACCAAGGGCGCTACCTGGCGGTGGGGGTACCTGCGCTCGCTGTTGATCGCCGATCTGGCAGGCGTCCTGGTGGGCGCGCTCATCGCCAAGGAGGTTCGCTCGCCGGGGACCTCGGCGGCAGTGCTCGGTACCGCGGTGACCCTGTCCTACCCCCTGTTGTCTGCGCTCGTCGCCCTGCTCTGGATCGTGACCCTCACGCTCAATCGGGTGTTCAATGTCCGAGTCCTGGGGGCCGGGGCCGATGAGTATCGTCGGATCTTCGACGCCATCGTCCGGATGCTGGCCGTCGTCGCTGCCCTGGCATTCTTCCTGCATCTCAACCTCAGCCGGTCCTATGTGGCCATCGTGGGGCCAATCACGTTGGTGTGGACCCTGGTTGCCCATTGGAGTGCCCGCCAGTGGCTCCATCGCCAGAGGAGGTCAGGGAGCTGTCAGCAGGCCACCGTGGTTGTCGGTTCCCACAGTCACGTCGCTGATCTGGTGCGCCACCTCCGCCGGTTCCCCTACGTCGGGCTGCACGTGGTGGGCGCCTGCACGGGCGGCGCAGAGACGGAGATCGCCATCGACGACGAGCCCGTCCCGGTGGTCGCTGCCCCGGCTGATCTCGTCGCCTGGATCCGCAACGGGGGTGCCAGCGCGGTGGTCGTCGCCGACGCCGCGGTCCTTGGTTTCGGAGCGTTGCGTCATTTCGCCTGGCAGCTGGAGGGATCCGGCGTCGATCTCGTCGTGGCACCCAGCGTTACCGGCGTAGCCGGCCCTCGGATCGCCGTTCGTCCCGTCGAGGGACTGCCACTGCTTCATCTGGAGGAACCCCGCTTCGACGGCGTGACCAGGCTGTTGAAGGGGTGCGTGGAGCGATGCGCCGCGATCCTGCTGCTCGTGGCCCTCTTGCCGTTGATGGCGTTCACCGCCTTGGCGGTCAAGGTGACCAGCACCGGACCGATCTTCTACCGCCAGACCCGGGTCGGTAAGGCTGGCCTCTCGTTCAAGATGCTCAAGTTCCGGACCATGGTCGAAGGTGCCGACAAGCTTCGCCACGGCCTCCAGGCGGCCAACGAGCATGGTGGCGATCCCCTGTTCAAGGTCCGCCTGGATCCCAGGGTCACCCCGGTCGGCCGTTGGTTGCGCCGCCTGTCGATTGATGAGCTACCCCAACTTGCGCATGTCGTCACCGGAAAGATGGCCGTGGTCGGGCCCCGTCCGCCTCTGCCCGAGGAGGTGGAGCACTACACCAGCGATGCCTGGCGCCGCCTTCTGGTCCGGCCCGGCATCACCGGGTTGTGGCAGGTCAGCGGGCGCAGCAGCTTGCCGTGGATGGAGACGCTGCGCTTGGACCTGTACTACGTCGACAACTGGTCGCTGGCCCTGGATCTGGTCATCACCATCAAGACGTTCAACGCTGTGATCCGGGGTCGCGGCGCCTACTGAGGCCGGTCCCGGCACAGCAACAGGCGTGGTATCTTTGTGTATGACACAGCTCGTTGCGCGCGTCGATGACAGTCTGGTGGACGCGGTCGACCAGCTGGTCAAGGACGGAGAAGTCGCGAGCCGCTCGGACGCGGTTCGGGTGGCGCTGGAGCAACTGGTCGACCAGCGTCGCCGAGCGGCGACGGCCCGCCAGATCATCGACGGATATGTGCGGGTCCCCGAAACCGGGCAGGAGTTGGCGTGGGCCGAGGGCAACGCCCGAAGACTGATCGAAGACGAGCCTTGGTAGCGCCGCGGCAAGGAGAGATCTGGTGGGCTGGACTCGACAAGCGCAGACCCGTCCTGGTCGTCAGCCGGTCAGAAGCCGCTGCAGTCTTGCAGCGCATCGTGGT
>JALZAH010000588.1 GCA_030948425.1 Actinomycetota bacterium | reverse complement strand
GCGCCGGCCCGCGTCGCGGTGACGGTGGCGCCCGACGCCGTGGAGGTCGACGTGTTCGACACCGGCGCCGGTGCGACCGTGGGCCCGGCCACCGGCGAGGCGCCCGGCGTCGGCCTCATCGGCATGCGGGAACGGGTGGAGGCGGTGGGCGGGACGCTCAGGGCCGGTCCCGTGCCCGGCGGGTGGAGGGTGCGGGCCCACGTGCCCCGGAACCTGTCCGACCCGGCGTGATCTCCGTGGTGCTGGTGGACGACCAGCCGCTGGTGCGGGCCGGGCTGCAACGGATCCTGTCCGAGGACGAGGGGTTCACGGTCGTGGCCCAGTGCGGGGACGGGGCGGCCGCCGTCGCCGCCGTCCGGTCGACCCCGGCCGACGTGGTCCTGATGGACGTGCGCATGCGGGGCATGGACGGCATCGAGGCGACCAGGCAGGTCCGGGAGCTGGACGGGCCGCCCGTGCTCGTCCTCACCACCTTCGACGACGACGACGTGTTGTGGGGGGCGATCGACGCCGGCGCCGCCGGCTTCGTCCTCAAGGAGGCGTCGGCCGAGGATCTCATCGCCGCCACTCGCACCATCGCGGCGGGCGGCGCGTGGCTCGACCCAGCGGTGACGGCACGGGTGCTGGAGATCACCCGGTCGACGGGGCTGCCCCGCCGGCGCCAGGCCGTCAAGGCCGCCCTGCTGACCGAGCGGGAGCTCGACGTGCTGGGTCACATGGCGACGGGCGCCACCAACGGCGAGATCGCCGGAGCCCTGTTCGTCAGCGAGGCCACGGTCAAGACCCACGTGGGTAGCGTCTTCTCCAAGCTCGGCGTGCGGGACCGGGCCGGGGCCATCGTCTTCGCCTACCGCCACGGCCTCGTGCCCCACTGATTCTTGGGGGTCGCGCCGTCTCCCTACCGGGGGACAGGGCGGCTCCCCCCGTAGGGGGAGCCGAGCTTTGGCTCACGGGCCGATGTGCGTCCGGGCCCGTTCCGTCACGGTCGAGGCATGAACCCAATCGTTGAAGTCAGAGACCTGTGCAAGCGGTACGGTGAACGAACGGTGGTGGACGATGTCGACCTCGATGTGCACGAGGGCGAGATCGTCGGCTTGCTGGGCACCAACGGCGCCGGCAAGACGACCACCGTCGAGTGCATCAGCGGCCTGCGTCGCCCCGACGCCGGCGCGGTGCGGGTGTTCGGCCTAGACCCGCAGGTCGACGGAGCGCAGTTGCGGTCACTGGTGGGCAGCCAGTTGCAGGACTCGGCGCTCCCAGACCGCCTCCGGGTCGGCGAGGCCGTCGAGCTGTTCCGGAGCGCAGGCGCGACCGCAGGCCCAGCCGCCACCCAGCCGAGCGACAGCCTGCTGGTGGCGTTCGGGCTGGCCGATCACCGCCGCCAGGCATTCTCGGCCCTGAGCGGTGGCCAGCGCCAGCGCCTGTTCCTGGTGCTCGCCCTCCTGAACCGGCCCCGCCTCGTCATCCTCGACGAGCTGACCCAGGGCCTGGACCCGGCCGCCCGTCGCGACGTGTGGGCCGCCATCCGCTCACTGCGGGACGCGGGGACCACTGTCCTACTGGTCACCCACTACATGGACGAGGCCGAGGCCCTCTGCGACCGGGTGGTCGTGATGGACGGGGGCCGGGTGCTCGACGAGGGGCCGCCGGCGACGCTGGTCGACCGCCACGCCCCCTGGGCAACCGTGCGCTTCACCGCCGGCCCGAGCGGTGTCGGCGCCGAGGAACTACGGGCCCTGGAAGGGGTCCGGCGGGTGCGCCGCCATGAGAACGGACGGCTGGAGGTCGAGGGCGACCGGGCCATGATCGCCCACGTCTGCGCCCACCTGCTGGCTCGTGGCCCGGTGCCCGACGACCTGGCGGTGGTCATGCCCGACCTGGAGGAAGCCGTGATCGCCCTGCTGGCCGACAACGCCGGCCGTGCCCTGGAGCTGACGGGAGGCACCCGATGAATGCCGTGCTGAAGCTGGTCCGCACCGAACTGCGCCTGGTGCTGCGGGAGCCGCTGGTCCTCGCCTTCGTGTTCGCCTTCCCCATCGTGACCGTGCTGGTGATCGCC
>JALZAH010000580.1 GCA_030948425.1 Actinomycetota bacterium | reverse complement strand
ACGCGGCCCGAGGCCAGGCCCCGCTCACCGACGGCGAGCGGGCCCTGGTGGCGCCCTGGGTGACCGCGGCCAACGAGTGGCTGGGCTACGACGCCCATCCGGGGGGGACGGCGGGGACGTGACCGCCAGCGAGGCCGGGCGCCTTCGTGTCGTCTACCTGGTCGGGGCCCAGAACTGCGGGTCGACCCTGCTCGAGGCAATTCTCGGCAATGCCCCCGGAGCCTTCAGCCTGGGTGAGCTCGGAGGTTTCCATCGCTACCAGTCGGCGACGACCTGCAACTGCGGGCAGGTGCCGGCCGCCTGCGCACCCTGCCAATCGGTGGTGTCGGCTCTGTCGGTCAGCGGCGACCTGGCGGCGTTCCCACGCGTCAGTCGACTGCCCCTCAAGGAACGGCGGGCCCACTGGACGGTGGTCGCCAGCCGGGGCCGGGCCACTTATGCCCGGATCGCCGATGTGATGCTGTCGGGCGTCGCCGACGCCACGGGCAGTCACACCCTGGTCGACTCCTCCAAGAACGTGGGCCGGGCGGCCGCCCTGGTGCACGACAGCCGCCACGACGTGCGGGTGGTGCACCTCGTTCGCGACGGGCGCGCCTACCAACGTTCTCGACGCCGACGGGCCGAGGCCGACGGCCGCCGGTACCGCCCGAACGTGGCCCTGGCCAGCTGGACGGTCAAGAACGTCCTCATCTGGGGCCTGCTGCGTCCCCGGATCGCTCCCGACCGCTACCTCCTGTGTCGCTACGAGGACCTGGTGGCGGTCCCCGAGGCGACCCTGGGCCGCATCGGCGCGTTCACCGGGCTCGACACCGGCGGCCTGGCCCGCGCCGCCATGGGCGAGGGGCTGGACCGCACCCACCTCTTCGAGCCACCCCGGCGCCTCGACTACCGCCGGGTACGCCTCGATGCCCGACGGCTCGGATCCGAGCGGCTCTCGGCGGCTGCCAACGCCCGATGGTGGACCAGGGGCGGGTTCGTCTCGTCGTTGTGGGGCTACCACCGCTCCCAGAGCCACCTCGACGCCAACTTGGGCGCCGATGGCGAGCCGACGAACGACGTGGTCGCCGGTTGATGCGGGTGGCCCTCGTGCACAACTTTCACGGCGCCGACGTGCCCAGTGGTGAGAACGAGGTGGTCGAGGCCGAGGCCGCCGCCCTCCGCCGGGCCGGCGTGGAGGTGGCGGTGGCCGCGGTGCGCAACGACGATCTGGCCCGCCATCGCCTCCACGGTGTGCAGGCGGCGGCCACGGTCGCCACCGGCATCGGGATCTCGCCCCTCCGGCTGCTCGACGGCTTCACCCCCGACGTGATCCACGTGCACAGCCTGTTCCCGTATCTCGGGCGCCGGTGGCTCCGGCGAACCGACGTGCCCGTGGTGACCACGGTCCACAGCTACCGGGCCCTGTGCGCCAACGGGTACCTGTACCGCGACGGCCGGGTCTGCACCCTCTGCGCCGACGGCGAGCCCTGGTCGGGTGTCCGGTACGGCTGCTACCGTTCCCGCCTGGCCACCGTGCCCCTTGCCTGGGCGAACCGTCGGGGCCCGTCGAAGGATGCCCTCCTGGACACTGCCTGCAAGGTGCTCGTGTTGTCCGAGCGGGCCCGAGGACTCATGGCCGGGGCCGGGGTGCCGGCGGCCAAGCTGGTGGTCGACCACCACTTCGTCCCCGATGCCGACCGTCCGGCGCCCGAACCGGGCCGAGACGACGCCGGGCGCGACGATGCCTGGTTGTTCGTCGGCCGTCTCACCTCGGAGAAGGGGATCGATCGCCTGGTGGCCGAGTGGCCCGACGACGTGGCCCTCCGCGTCATCGGGGACGGTCCCTTGCGGGGCCTGGTCGAGAAGGCGGCGACCACGAAGCCCATCGAACTGCTCGCCTGCCGGCCCCGGTCGGAGGTGCTGGCCGAGATGGAGCGGTCGTTCGGCCTGGTGTTCCCGAGCCGGTGGTACGAGACGTTCGGACTGGTCTACATCGAGGCCCTGGCCGCCGGGCTCCCCACCCTGGCCTTCCGGCCCACCGTGGTGGCCGATGCCGTGGAGCGTGACGGCACCGGCGTGGTGGGCTCCTGGGGCGCCGTGGCCGACGCCGTGGCCACCGGCCGGGAGCGGTTCGACGGCCTGCGCTCACGCTGTCGAGCCACCTTCGCCGACAGCTACGGCGAGGCCGCGTTCGTGACCCGTCGGATGGAGTTGTACCAGGAGCTCACGGGATGACCCTCACTACCACCCGGCGGAGAATCCCCCGCTGGGGCCGGCTGGAGCGGTGCATCGCCGTCACGTTCATGGTCTTCGTCAGCGTCCTGCCCCTCGAGTGGGTGTCGATCACCGGTGTTGCCGGCGGTGTCGTCAAGCCCATGCACGTGCTCGGCCTTGCGTTCATCGGACTGTGCCTGGCTCGATGGCCGGCGTCGCGATTCGTCTCACCCGTGCTTCGCCGCTATCCCGGTGTCTATGTGGCGTATTTCTGTTTCCTGGCCTGGGTGATGGCGGCGGGGATGTCCCATTCCGATCCATACATGGACGGCAAGGACCTCGTCCGGGCCGTCCTCTACGTGACCACCTCACTGTTCGTTGCCGCCTTCTTTCAGCACGTTGTCGGCCGCCGGACCCAGCATCTGCTGGTCTGGGTGGGGGTCAGCACCACGGTGGTGCTGGTGGTCGGCCTGGGTGTAGCCCTGGCCGCCCAGCACGTGAACCCCATCAGCCTCTTCGCCGAGGCCATCGCCCAGGCCAACCCCGACCTCGTCGCCCACCGCCTGTTTCGGGCTGCGTTCAGGGGGGCGACGGAATCCGTCGACGCCAGCGCCAACCTGCGTCACAAGGTGTTCTCGGCCGACCTGCTGGCCGTGTCCCTCTCTTTGGCGCTCATGCCTGTGGTGCGCGCCCGCAAGCGGATGTTGGTGGCTGGTGCGGCGATCGTTGGTTTCGGGGCCATCATGCTCTCTCTCAGCCGGTCGCTCGCCCTCTGTCTCGTCGCCGTCCTTGCCTTGGCCGGGGTGAGGGCGTTCGTGACCAAGCGGGGCCGCCCGCGCCAGGCCCGCGTCATGGCCGCGGCGTTGATGGTGACCGTGCTGGTGGCTCTGTCACCTGTCGGCGCCCTGATTGCCGCCCGGTTCAGCGAGACGCAGTCCATCCAGGCCCGGAGCACGGCGGCCACCACCGGCTTCGTGAGCGAGTTCCAGGGGGCGGCCATCTTCGGCACGCAGCGGGCCAGTGTCGCCGTCTCGCCCCACAACGTGTTTCTGCTGTCCTGGCTGTCGGGCGGCGCGGTCGGCTCAGTCTTCGTCCTCGTCTTCCTGGTTTCCTATACCCACGTCTGGTGTCGCGAGGCCCGTCGGTATTTCACTGGCGCCGCCGGTTGGGTGATTCCCGTGAGTCAACAGTGGCTACTCGGCATCGGACTGCTTCCGTTGGTGAGGGCGGTGTCAGCGGGCGATGGCCTCCATAT
>JALZAH010000575.1 GCA_030948425.1 Actinomycetota bacterium | reverse complement strand
CCGTACGACTCCCGGAGGGGGCGATGAGGCGGGTGGCCGGGACCGGGGTGGCCATGGACCTGCTGATACTCCGGCGGCGGGAGCCGGGCGCGGACGTGAACGGGGAGTCATGGCTGGAGACCGCGTCGGTGGCCACCCCTGACGGGCCGGTCCAGATCAACGAGGTGTTCGCCGAGCACCCCGAGTGGGTCCTCGGCCAGCTGCGCGCCGAGCACGGCCAGTACGGCCAGGACGACGTGGAGGTCCGAGCCTTCGACGGCCCGCTGGCACCTCGCCTCGACGCGGCGCTCGGCGAGATCGTGGCCGCTGCGGGTGCGTCGGGCCTGCGGGTGACGGCACGACCTGCCGTGGCAGCCGGCGCCGACGTGGGCATCGGCGAGGCGGTCTACGACGCCGAGGTCGGCCCGCACCACGTGGAGCGGTCCCTGCTCAGGAGGGCCAACGGGGAGTTCGCCATGGTCCGAGACGGGATCACCGTGGCCCACCGGCCACCCCGGGCCCAGGCCGGTGAGCTGGGGATCCTCATCGACATGCGCGACACCTACTTCGAGCTGGTCGACGCCCAGGTGGCGATGAGCGATGACGAGGGGTGGCAGGCCAGCAGGGTCCGGCTGAACGAGCTGTACGACCGCTACAGCCGCGTCTACGGGCCGGTGGGGCGCTACAAGGAGACCCGCACCGGGCGACGCGACGACGAAGGCAACGAGATCATGGCGCGACGGTCCCCGCCCATGGGCGGCTTCGGGAAGGACCCCGGTTTGGCCGTGGTCCGGGCCCTGGAGAACTTCGACGACGACACCAAGACCGCGACCAAGGCCGCCATCTTCGAGCGCCGGGTGATCTCCCCCCGCCGGCTCAACGAGTCGGCCGAGACCCCCCAGGACGCCCTGGCCATGTGCCTCGACGAGCGCGGCGACGTCGACATGGCCACCATCGGGCGCCTCCTCGGCTGCACGCCGGCCGACGCCCGCCGCCAGCTCGGGACCCTCGTCTACGACGACCCGGCCGGTGGGCCGACCCTCACCGCCGCGCAATACCTGTCCGGCAACGTCAGGGCCCGGATCGCTGTGGCCCGAGCCGCGGCGGGCGAAGATCCCCGGTGGCAGGTCAACCTTGACGCCCTCGAGGCGGTCCAGCCACGCGACCTCGAGCCGGGAGAGATCGACGCCCGACTCGGGGCCGTGTGGATCCCGGTCAGCGACGTGAAGGCGTTCTGCCGTGAGGTCCTCAAGGCCGACGTGATGGTCGAGTACTCGGCGGCCACCGGCGAGTGGGGATTCCGTCTCGACTCCGGCATGGCCAAGAGCGTCACCCTCACCTCGCAGTGGGGCACAGAGCGCGTCAACGGTGTCCGGATCGTCGCGGCGAACGCCAACCAGGTGGTCGTCAACGTCGTCGACGTCGACGAGGACGGCGGCCGGATCCCGAACCTGACCGAGACCCTCGCCGCCCGGGAGAAGCAAGAAGCGGTCGCCGAGCGGTTCTCGGAGTGGGTGTGGGAGGACCCCGACCGCTCCGCCAGGCTCGCTGCCGACTACAACGTCCGGTTCAACTCCGTTGTCCTGCCCACCTACGACGGCAGTCACCTGACGCTGCCGGGCATGGCCGAGAACTTCCGGCCCCACCCCCATCAGCGCAACGTGGCATGGCGGATGTTGTCCGAGCCGACCGTCCTCATGGCTCACGGCGTCGGCGCCGGCAAAACGGCGTCGATGATCATCGGCGGCCGAGAGCTCAAGCGGCTGGGGATGATCAACAAACCCGTCTACGTGGTCCCGAACCACATGCTGGAGCAGTTCAGTCGCGAGTATCTCCAGCTGTACCCCCAAGCCAAGATCCTGGTCGGATCGAAGTCCGAGGTCGACACCGCCCACCGCAAGGAGTTCGTAGCCCGGTGCGCGGCGGACGACTGGGACGCGGTGATCATGACGCACTCCAGCTTCACCAAGATCCCCGTCTCGGTCGCGACCGAGCAGGCGTTCCTCGACGCTCGGGTGGACGAGCTGCGGGCTGCGATCGGCGCCAGTGACAAGAACGGGGTCACGGTCAAGCAGCTGCAGAAGACCCTGGCCCGGGCCGAGGAACGTCACAAGGCTCTGCTGGCCAGCGACCGCGACGAAGGCGGAGTCACCTTCGAGTCCGCGTCGATCGACTACATCGTTTGTGATGAATGCCAGGCCCACAAGAACCTTGCGGTCACCTCCCATATCCGCAGCGTGAGCAGCGATGGCTCGCAGATCGCGGAGGACCTGGCCATGAAGCTCGACTGGCTCCGGAGCCAGGGCGGACGCAGGTTGGCTACCTTCGCCACGGCCACGCCGATCACGAACACGATCGCCGAGATGTACAAGATGCAGAAGTACCTCCAGCCCGAGGCGCTCGAGGCGGCGGGAGTCGACCACTTCGACGGGTGGGCGGCCAACTTCGGCCGCATGGTCACCGCGCTGGAGCTGGCCCCTGACGCCACCACGTACCGCATGAACACTCGCTTCGCTCGCTTCGCGAACGTCCCCGACCTGCTTCGGCTGTTCCGGGAGATCGCCGACGTCCGCACCGGCGACGAGCTGCACCTCGATGTCCCCGACCTGGCTGGCGGCAAGGCCGAGACGGTCGTGGTGCCGGCGTCGGACACCCTGGTGGAGTACATGGCCACCTTGGTGGAACGCTCCGAGGCCATCCACAACGGTCTGGTGAAGCCCGAGGAGGACATGATGCTCCTCGTCACCGGCGACGGCCGCAAAGCGGCACTGGACCTACGCTTGGTGGGGTTGCCTCCCGACCCCGCCGGGGGGAAGATCGCGGCGGCGGCCGACCAGATCGCTGCTATCGCCGTCGAGCACCAGGACCGACCGTACATGGACGCCACCGGCGCCCGGGCCGATCGGCGCGGTGCCCTGCAGATCGTGTTCTTGGACCTCGGCTCCCCCCATCCCG
>JALZAH010000574.1 GCA_030948425.1 Actinomycetota bacterium | reverse complement strand
CCGCCTGATGTGCATGTCATCGCCCCCCAAAGACGCGCAGAATAGCCGGACACGACCACCTGGTCGAATGGGATTGGTTCCCGGTCCGGGACCGGTAACGCGCCACCGCCAGGTTGCCCCAGAATCGTCCGCCAAACCCCTGAGTCCCGGTGCGCGATCCGGAAGCCCCGGAACTGAATCCACCAGTCTCGTCGCAGACAGCACCATCTACCTCAGTAGCCCTCACTGGCGGTTAGCCCGGCTAGGTTGCTCGAGGAATAGCGCATCAGGTCTGCTAGCGACAGCATACTTTCGAGCGCCCACGAATGGCGAGACTGTCGGTGCCTCGACTGCCATCAACAACCCGGCCGAAGACGCTCACGATGTGCCGATCTGCGTCGTGAACGCTCTGGAGCCGTCAGTCGTTATGGCACGCCGTTCCGCGCCTGACGGCAGGCTCGGGAACGCCGACTCGGCGCGCCAGGACCATCCTTCGACAGGTGTGTTACGGGCACGCGCACCCAACGCCCGGGAACACAGCTGACCCGTCTTCGCTGACCGCTCCCGAAGCCATCGGGCCGTACGTCGCAGACTCTACTTGCCCTGCGCAATCGTTTACGCCGACTTCAGCTCCGTAACGAGGTTCCCGAGTCGGGCAGCGTCCGCGCCCCGATTGAGAGCGGAGGCGCGCTCGATGTCGGCTTCGATCACGTCAAAAGGCGGCTGCGTTGAGAACGACCCGACCTCCTGTCGACGGCTCAGCAGGTAGTGCCAGGTGTTGGCTCCGACAGATCGGGCCGTCGGCACGTGGCGCTGCTGACCGTTGCTCAGTTCGATAACCGTCGTCTCGTGGAGCAGATCGAAGGGATGCTCACCACTCTCGAACATCCCGGCGCAGAAGGTGCAGTCGCAGTACCGCTCCATGTACTCCTCGCCGGTCAGGTCACGAGCAAGCTTCTCCGCCTCATTGAAGTGGATGGCATGGCGAACGCCGGGGGCATACGTCTTGCACGAGCGCATCGCGAAGCCGGGCTCCGCAACCGGCTCGCCCTTGTCGATCCAGCCAAGATGATGCGTGACCGATCCCAGGCCTACGGCACGAAGTGCCATGGCGGAGTAGTTGGCGTACTGGTGGCCGACGGCGATTCCACGCGTGGACAACTCACCGATCACTCGGATCAGTGACGTCAAGACGACTGGATCGCCGATGAGTCGCTCCTCTGTAACCTGCGGCGTCCAGACCGAGTACGACGTGACTCCCTCAGAGGGGATCGATCCGAGCAGCTTCGTCATCGCTGCGTGATCGACGAGGCGAGCGAGGGGGACGATGAGCTGGTGCGCTACACCTCTGTCGGTCGCTTCAATAGCCGCCTCGGTCATCACCCGGTTGATGCGATCCTCATCCTCCGAGAAGGCGACCAGAGCCGGTGCGATCAGGCGTGAGGGATGCAGCTCCCGCAGTTCGACGAGCAGCTCCAGTTGGGTCGGCGCAGTGCCCAGCCGGTCCTTCTGGTACGCCACGATGTTCCTGGCGAGGCTTCGCCACTGGTCGTCTGCGGTAACGGTGTCGAGAAGCGGTGCTGCCCCCAGCACGACGCCGAGGCCCTTCGCGTACGCAGCTCCGAGGCGCTTGTAGTTGCGCTTCGTCTCTCCTTTGCTCTTCTGCGACCACGCCGGTACCTGGAAGCGCCAAAGCACCGGGTCAACGCTGAAAGGCAGCGTCGTCTTGAACAGAGCGGCAGTCGTCGCCTGGATGCTGTTCTCCAAGTGGTTCGCGTTGATGATTATCTCGTCCATCAGCCCCTGGCTAACGTACGTCAGATCATCGGAGCTGCGGATCCGCACAATGTGGTGAAGCAGGGGAAGCGTCATCGGGACCGCCGTCTCTCGGCGCGGCGCGCAACCTGCTCCTTGATGACGGATTCCTCGGCGTACTTCGGATACGTCTCGTACACGCGATCGATGAGATCATCGAGGGTGCCCTTGTCCCACTCTTGTCGGACGGATGCCACCAGCTCAAAGAGATGGTCGTATCCCGGGCTGGAGTGGCGAAGGGTTTCGGCGGCTTTGTGACCCTTGTCGTTGAGAGCGAACTCGACGACCGTGCCTTCGTCTGCGGGACCCGCCCTCTCGGTGACAGTGGCGATCATCTGCTTGAAGGACGGTGGTCCCGAGGCAGCCGGCTCGCCGCTGCGGATGAACCCCGCAATCTCCAACGCTCGTGCTGCGTCGTTGACTTCTTCGTTGAAGGGACCGTAGTTAAAGGCGTAGAACTGGCTCTGCGCTTCAAGCTTCTGTTCGATCACGAACAGAAGCTTCTGCAGGCGGGTCATCCCGCGGACTGCGCTGGAACCACGCTTGTTGGGGGCGTGTAGGAGCAGCACCATCAGCTCCTTGATAGCAGGGCGGTAGGACGGTGTCGGATCGAGGCCTAGAGCAGCCTCTGCCTGCTCGGTCTCCCACTCCACCAGTTCTCGGGCCAGGCGGTGGTACGGCTGATGCAGCTCATGGGCTCGTGCCTTCAGCGCGTCGAGAATCGCTTGGTCCAGCTTGATGTTGAGCTGAGCCGTTTGCGCCTCCAGGACTGGCTCCTCGACCTGCGGCTCGGAAGCGGTGCGCAGACCTTCCACGAGCCAGGACCGGACCAGCGTGTGGTACGGAAGGGCACGGGTTGCGGCGACGCGCTTCACCCTCGCCAGCATTGTCGCCGGCAGTCGCAGCGTGATCTGCGTGCTCTTGACGCGGGGAACAAGATCCGGTGCGTCCGGGAGCGTCTCCCACGCATCGGACCAGTCACGGTCGATCAGCGCGTCGAAGCGGTCTTGGCTCATCGTGCGTTCTGGCGGTAGGTCCGCCGCTCCCTGTCGGTCATCTCTCTGGCGCTGTACACACGCACCACCCCGCTCTGCTTCTGTTCGTAGACCAGGAAGAGCATTCGCCCACCGTCGGTGACCCCCAGCAGGAGGAGGTCGTCGCCATGCCGACGCCGCGTGTTGGGATTCGCGAAGCACTGCTCGACCTCAGTCGCCGAGACGTCGTGGCGCTCCAGCAGCTTCTCCTCGTTGTGCTCATCCCATTCGAACTCCGGCAGGCGCGACCCGCCCCTCGGCGCACCCACGGCTCAGGCGGGCTCACCGCGAGACGGGCTGGATTCGAGCTGGATCTGGCCATGTCTCAGCTTCACGTCCCATAGTGTATATCCAACGACTATACAGGACGGTGACGGAAGGGCAAGGGGCCGCCCGGCGGCTAGCCACCTGACTTGGTTCGCCCGCTACCTCAGGTAGGAGGAGCCGCATAACGACGCCGAAAGCCGCGTTCTTGACGGCATGGCGAGGAGCCCGAACCGGCAGGGAGAATGGGGTAGTGCTTCCGAGCCCCATCCCCGTCGGTGAGTCGGTTGGGTCGTAGGGTCGGGAGTCCTGGGTCCCGGTCTGACCTGCGAACCGGCTGACGCTGGCTCGGTTGTCCTTCGAATCGATCTGTCGACCGGGTCCCAGGGTTGTTCCCGGCACCCACCGATTTCGCCGGTCTGATCTGCCCTTCCTGGACTAGAGGTCGGGGTTCACAGGTCCGTCGACCAGCGGGTGCGTGCCACCCCTTAACCAATGAAAGGGATGGCCTTGACCATCGTAGAGACATGCGCCGTTACCGGCGGTGTGGACACCCACGCCGATAACCACGTCGCCGCCGCGCTCGACGGCATCGGCGGAGTCCTCGGCACCGAGAGCTTCCCGACCACCCCTGCCGGCTACGCCAATCTGCTGGCCTGGCTGGGCAGCTTCGGGGCCATCGCCGTGATAGGGGTTGAGGGGACCGGCAGCTACGGCGCCGGTCTCGCCCGTCACCTGGCCGACGCTGGTGTGGCCGTGGTCGAGGTCGACCGCGCCGACCGGGCCGAGCGGCGCCGGGCGGGCAAGTCCGACCCTCTCGACGCCGTGAGCGCCGCTCGGGCCGCCCAGTCCGGTCGGGCCCGGGGCGCACCGAAGGGCCGAGACGGTGCCGTCGAGGCGATCCGGGCCCTGATGGTCGCCAAGCGGTCCGCCCGAGGAGAGCGGACCCAGACGATCAACCAGGCCAGAGCGCTCGTGGTCACCGGTCCCGACGATGTCCGTGCCCGCTTCGCCGCCCACACCACGGCAGGGCTTGTCAGCGACCTGGCGGCCCTACGCCCCCGTCCCGGCGACGTCGTGGGCTACTCGACGAGGATCGCCCTGCGAGAGCTCGGCCGGCGAGCCGAGTTCCTCGGCGACCAGATAGACCGTCTCGACGAGCTCATCGTCCCCCTCGTGGCCGCCCGCGCCCCCGGCCTGCTCGCCCTCTTCGGCGTCGGCCCTCATAGCGCCGCCATCCTGCTCATCGCCGCGGGGGACCAGCCCCAACGGCTGCGCTCCGAGGCCGCCTGGGCGCACTTCTGCGCTGCTGCGCCGATCCCCGCTTCTTCGGGCAAGACCAAACGGCATCGGCTCAACCCCGGCGGTGACCGCCAAGCCAATCATGCCCTGTGGCGGATCGTGTTCACCCGCATGGGCTCGCACCCCCCGACACGCGCCTACGTCGAGCGACGCGCCAAAGAGGGCCTCTCGAAGACCGAGATCATCCGCTGCTTGAAACGCTACGTCGCCCGCGAGGTCTACCCCCACCTCCGCCCCGCCGCCGCCTGACGCACACCCCCCTGTCGGGGACGGCCTGACCCCATTAACCGGCTGCCGCAACCTGCTGGCCTGCGAACGATCTGTCGGCCGTCCTCGACTATCACCACGACCTGCTGGCGCACGCCTCATAAGAGCTTGCCCTCGCATCAAGAGTGGCCCATCCCTGTCTTGTCGGCCATCCCAGCATCACCGCCCACGACCCATCCCC